>JAGQOI010000322.1 GCA_020427625.1 Phycisphaerales bacterium
CGCACCGACGCCGAGCCGTCGCCGACGAGGTCCGCCTCGATGCGGGCCGCAAGATCGCTGAGGGTGATGGTCATGACCAGTCGCGCGACAGTAGCGGCGACCGCCGATCGGGTCAATCGGGACACGCCCGGCTTCCTTGTTGGCCGGGAGGGGTGCCGGTATGCTCCGGAGACTCATGAGGTGGACCCGCGTCGCGATCCTGCTGTCGGTCATCACCCTCCTCGGCGCGATGGTCCCTGCGTGGCCGGTCGGCGCCCAGGTGTCGGACGATCGGTACGCCGACTTCGTCGATCGCCCGATCTCCGAGGTCCGCATCACCGGTCTCCGTCGCGTGACCGAGCAGGAGGTCCGGAACCAGCTTCGCGTCGCCGCCGGCGACCCGTTCGATCCCGCCGCCGTCCGCGCCGACCAGGCTCGTCTGGAGCGGCTCGGCGATTTCGGCGTCATCCGTCCGGAAGCCGAACTCCGGCCCGACGGCACGGTCCTGCTCGTCTACACCCTTGTCGAGCAGCCGATCATCCGGCTCATCCAGGTGGTCGGCAACTCGCTCGTCTCCGACCAGGAACTCCGCGGACAGGCGCCCTTCGAGGGTGTGCCCCGCAACGACTACCTCATCGAGAAGGCCATCCGCGGGATGGAGAGCGCCTACCGCGAGAAGGGTCACTTCCTCGTCACGATCGACGTCGACGAATCCGAACTCGAATCGGCGGGCGTGCTCATCTTCCGCGTCGTCGAAGGCCCGCGGGTGCGCGTGAAGTCCATCCAGTTCGAAGGCAACCAGGCGTTCACCCACAAGCAGCTCTACGCCGAGGTGAAGACCCGCACGTCGATCCCCTTCCTCCGCAAGGGCAAGCTCGACGAGGACGTCCTGCTCGAGGACGTCGCCCGCATCGATCGCTTCTACAAGGATCGCGGCTACCTCGACGTGCGGGTGTACCGACGCGTCGAACTCAGTCCCGACGGTCGCGAGGCCAAGGTCGTCTTCCGCATCGAGGACGGCCGCCAGTACATCCTGCGCAGCGCGGGCGCCTACCGCCTCACGAACGACGGACGCGCGCCGCTGCGCGTCTTCTCCGACCTCCAGATCGCCGCCATGCTCGACATCAAGCCCGGCGACGTCTACAGCGCCGACCGCGTCCGCAAGTCGAGCAACGCCGTCGCCGACGCCTACAGGATCCTCGGCTACCTCGACGTGCAGGTCCGCACGTACCAGTACCGCACCGGTCCCGATGCCGTCGTCGACCTGGAGATGGAGATCGACGAAGGACGCGCGTCGGTCACCATCGTCGGCCTGCCTCGCATCGACGGCAACTTCCTCACGAAGGACAAGGTCATCCGGCGCGAGGCCCGCTTCGAGCCCGGGCGCCCGTTCGACGGGCGCGAACTCGTGCTCTCCAAGCGCCGCATCGAGCGCACCCGTCTCGTCGACGACGTCCGCATCACCGTCCAGGACGAGGACCCGGACTTCCCCGGCGAACGCGACGTGCTCATCGAGGTGAGCGAACGCAACACCGGGGCGTTCAACTTCGGCATCGCGTTCGGGTCCGACTCCGGCGCGTTCGGCGACTTCTCCGTGAACCAGGACAACTTCGACATCGCCGACTGGCCGGAGAACTTCAACGAGTACCTCCGCGGGCGCGCCTTCCGCGGCGCCGGTCAGAAGTTCAACCTGTCGCTCCAGCCCGGCGACCGCTTCAGCCAGTACGCGATCAGCCTCACCGAACCCCATTTCCTCGAGTCCGATTTCGCCCTCCGCGGCCGCTCCTTCTACCAGATCCGCCGCTACAGCGACTACGACCAGCAACGCCTCAGCGGGTCCGTCGGCGTGAGCCGCCAGTTCGGCGACTTCTGGACGATCGGCGTCAACGCCCGCGCCGAACGCGTCGAACTCAGCGACATCGACCCCACCGCGCCCGTCGACGTGTTCGACAGCGCCGGTCCCGACAACCTCACCTCGCTCGCCGTCAGCCTCGTGCGGACCACCGCCGACTCCTTCGCCCGCCCGACCAAGGGCAGCCGCGTCGAACTCGGCTACGACCAGATCGGCGCGCTCGGCGGCGCCTACGACTTCGGTGCGATCACCGGCGGCTACACGATGTACGTCACCCTCAACGAGGACTTCCTCGGACGACGATCCGTGCTCAAGCTCTCGAGCCGCGTCGGATACCTCGTCGACGGCGACGGCGCGCCGGTCTACGAGAAGTTCTACATGGGCGGCCGCGACTTCCGCGGCTTCGACTACCGCACCGTCAGTCCCAAGGGCATCCGCAACGACAACGGCCAGCTCGGCACGGACCCCATCGGCGGCAGTTGGATGTTCTTCCTCGGCGCCCAGTACGAGGTGCCGATCTTCCAGGAGGCCATCAACGGCGTCGTGTTCATCGACAGCGGCACGGTCACCGACGACATCGGCTTCGACGACTACCGGGTCTCCGCCGGTTTCGGCATCCGCCTCTACATCCCCGCGTTCGGCGATGCGCCGCTCGCCTTCGACTTCGGCTTCCCGATCCGCAAGGAGGACGGCGACGACACCCAGCTCTTCAGCTTCAGCATCGAGCTGCCGTTCCGGTAGCGCCCGAGGAATCCGGTGGACGCCGCCGGTGTCCACCCCCGTACGACGCGCGGTCGCCCCCTCGCGCGACCCGCCTCCCCTCGGCGCTCCACGAGATCGCCCGTCCCTCGTCCCATCCGTTCATCTGACTGGAGGAACTCCCCATGGTGCGCTTCAAGTTGCTCGCCGCCGCGACGCTCGTGACCCTCGGACTCGCCGGCGCCCTCGCCCTCTCCGCCGCCGCCGGTCATCTCATGGCGTCGCCCACCGCCGTCGCGACGGTGCAGCTCGACAAGGTCATGAACGCCCTCGCCCTGCGCGCCGCCGCGGAAGCCGAACTCCGCATCCAGGGCGAGCAGCTCGACAAGGAACGCGAACGACGCGCCCAGGCCATCAAGGACTTCGACGAACGCATCGCCAACGAGGTCGATCCCGCCCGGAAGAAGCAGCTCGTCGACGACAAGGCGCTCCAGGCGATCGAGTTCCAGTGGTGGCTCGAGTTCGCCAAGCAGCAGATCGACGTCGAACGCGCACTCCGCTTCAAGTCGCTCTATTCCGAGATCCGCAAGGAGATCCGACTCTTCGCCGGCGTCCAGGGCTACGACCTCGTCCTCGTCGACGACTCCGACGGCGAACCCGACTGGGATGACAGCCTCAAGATCGCCCGCGAAGTCCAGATCCGGCAGGACATCCTCAAGCGACGCGTGCTCTACGCCGCCGACAACGTCGACATCACCGAACAGATCATCATCCGCATGAACAACGCCTTCAACGCCAAGGGCGGCGGCTGAACGACGCCCGAGCCCGTGCCGCCGCGCGACCCCCGCCGCCACGCGCCGATCACGCCGCGCGATGGCGTACAATGATCCCGCACCCGTGCCGATACGCCGGGCCCGCCGGGTCGCCGGATTCCGTTCCTCCGGGCGGCACCTGCGCGGGCCGTCCCGCTCCCCAGGAGATACCGATGCCCTCCGCCGATCGTCTCACCCGATATGCCACCCTCGTGCTCGTCCTCCTGCTCGGCGTCGCCGTCGCCCGCGAAGCCCTCAGTCGCCGGCCCGTACAGGACGCGCCGACGCCGACCGTCGCCCGCGTCGTGAACCTCACGACCGTCTTCAACCAGCTCAACGCCCGGGCCGCCATCGACGCCGCCCTCCAGACCCGCGCCGAGGAACTCCAGACCCGCGCCGAGGAACTCCGCGGCCAGATCGACGTCCTCACCGACGCGCTCGAACTCTTCGAAGTCGGCTCCAAGGCCCGCACCGATGCCGAACTCAACCTTCAGCAGAAGGGCATCGAGTACCGGGCCTTCGCCGAATTCTCCAACCGGAAACTCGAGGTCGAACGCGGCGAACGACTCGCCGAACTCTACGGCACGATCCGCAAGGGCGCGGCCGGACTCGCCCTCGATCGCGGCTACCAGATCGTGTTCGTCGACGATTCCCTCGACGAGGTCACGCCCGCGCCCGAACGACAGGTCCTCGAACAGATCTCCGCCCGACGAACGCTCTACACCGATCCCACCGTCGATATCACCGACGAACTCATCGCCTGGATCAACTCGCACTGACGACCTCCCCCACGAGAACGCCGCGATGACCGCGACGGACCCGCCACGACACCGCACCGATGACCTCGCGATCCGACTCGGCGGACGACTGGTCGGGCGCGGCGACGTGCTCATCCGCGGCGTCGACACCCTCGAGTTCGCCGGCGACGGACACCTCACCTTCGTCGGCACGAAGACCTATGCCGCCCGGTGGCCCGGGTGTCGCGCCGCCGCCGCCATCGTCGATGCCGCCCTCGCGCTCGCCGCCGCGCCGCCCGACGACCGCCCGCTCATCATCGTCGACGACGTCGACCTCGCGATGATCGCCGCCCTCACCCTCTTCGCGCCGACGCCCGCGCGTCCGGCCCGGGGCGTGCATCCGAGGGCCGTCGTGCATCCCGACGCGACCGTCCCCGAGTCCGCCGCCGTCGGCCCGTTCGTCACCGTCGGCGCCGGCACCGTCCTCGGCGCCGACGTCGTCCTGCATCCCGGCGTCCGCGTCGGGGCGTCCGTGACGATCGGCGCCGGTTCGGAGTTGCACGCCAACGTCGTCGTCGGCGATCGCTGCCGCCTCGGCGCCCGGGTGCTCCTCCACCCCGGCGCGTGCATCGGTGCCGACGGGTTCGGATTCACGGCGTCGGCGGACCGTCGTCGGCTGGTCAAGGTGCCGCACATCGGCATCGTGGAGATCGGCGACGAGGTCGAGATCGGCGCCGGGTCCTGCGTGGACCGGGCCAAGTTCGGCGTCACGAGCGTGGGATCGGGGACGAAGATCGACAATCTCGTCCAGATCGCTCACAACTGTCGAATCGGCCGCAACGGCGTGATCGCCGCCGGGACGGGCATCGGGGGCACGACGGTGATCGGCGACTGGGCCCGCATCGGCGGGTGTGCGAGCATTGCCGACCATCTGACGCTCGGTCACGGGGTCCAGGTCGCCGCCCGGGCCGGGGTCATGCGGGACGTTCCGGATGGCCGGGTCGTGTCCGGGTTCCCGGCGGACGACGCCGCCGCGACATTGCGTCAGTGGGCGGCGTTGCGTAGACTTCCAGACTTCCTCAAGCGCGTCTCGGGACGTCCCGGACCCACGCGGTCCGAGCCGTAGGCCCCGGCCGCGCAGTCGCGTCGGCTCCGCTGCATCGGGCTGATGGTGGTGTCATGCTCCAGATCCTCGACAGTCCGAACGGCCGGGCCACCGCTGTGTCCAAGCAGCACACGGTGAAGGATGTCGTGCGCGTGAGCGGCAAGGGTCTGCTCCTGGGCGAGGACGTCACCATCACGATGCGCCCCGCGCCGCCGAATCACGGCATCGTCTTCGTCCGGGTCGACGCCGACCCGCCCGTCCGCATCCCGGCCCACATCTCCAACGTCGGCAACCGGGCCCGCCGGACGACGCTCAAGCGGGGGACGGTCGTGATCGAGACGGTCGAGCACTGTCTCTCCGCCCTCGCCGGTTTGCGCATCGACAACCTGCTCATCGAGATCGACGGACCGGAGCTGCCCTGCGGCGACGGTTCGGCCTGGCCGTTCGTCGAGCCGATCCTCGCCGTCGGCATCGAGGCCCAGGACGTCCCCCGTCGGGTCTTCAAGCTCCGACGGCCGATCATCGTCGAGAACGGCGATTCGATGCTCGCCGCGTTCCCGGTCGAGGAGGACGAGTTCAAGGTCGTCTACGACCTCGACTACGGCGATCACGCCCATCGCATCCGCCAGCAGACGTTCTCGTTCACGCTCTCCGACGAGGCGTATCGCGAGGACATCTGCCGCGCCCGGACCTACAGCCTCAAGGAGGAGGCCGAGGCCTTGTGGGAGCGGGGGATGTGCCGGCATCTCACGCCGAAGGACGCGCTCGTCATCGGCGACGACGGCCCGATCGACAACGCCTACCGCTTCGAAAACGAGCCCGTGCGTCACAAGATCGTCGATCTCATCGGCGATCTCTACCTGCTCGGGTTCGAGGTGCACGCCCGGTTCGTCGCGTCCCGTTCCGGACACGAGATGAACCGCCAGATGTGCCAGCGGATCCTCGAACAGGCCCAGACCGAGCACCGGCGCGAGCGCCTCCTGCACGGTCGCGAACTCGACATCCGCGCCATCCAGCGCCTCATGCCCCACCGGTACCCGATGCTCCTCGTCGATCGCGTCGTCGAGATCGACGGCGATCAGCGGGCCATCGGCGTGAAGAACGTCACGATCAACGAGCCGTTCTTCAATGGACATTACCCCGGGACGCCGATCATGCCGGGTGTGCTCATCGTCGAGGCGATGGCTCAGCTCGGCGGCCTGCTCCTCAGCCAGAAGCTCGAACACACGGGCAAGATCGCCGTGCTGCTCAGTCTCGATCGCGTCAAGCTCCGGCACCCGGTGACCCCGGGCGATCAACTCATTCTCGAGGCCGAGTCGGTCCGGGCGAAGGCCCGCACCGGAACGGTCCGCTGCAAGGCGTACGTCGGCGCCAAGGTCGCCGCCGAGGCGCAGATCCGATTCATGATGGTCGACGCGGAACAGGACTGACGACGGACTCCCCCGGTCGGGACCGGGCCTCTCGCCCGGCGTTCCCCGAGTGACACCCCCGATGCCGAACATCCATCCCACCGCGATCATCGACCCCGGCGCCCAGGTCGCCGCCGACGCGACCGTCGGACCCTATTGCGTCCTCGGTCC
>JAGQOI010000323.1 GCA_020427625.1 Phycisphaerales bacterium
ATGATCGAACGGATCGTCGCCGGGAACGACTCCGCCGACGTGCTGCCCATCAAGGGCATCGCGCCGATCAACGGCGAACTGAAGTGGTTCCTCGATGCCGCCGCGGCCGGCCACGACGATCCCGCGACCTGATCCGGAGCCCGCCCATGACCGTCAACACGAAGACCGCCGCCCGGCGCACGCTGCATTTCGAATCGCTCGACGATCTGCTTGCGGACGTCGACGCGGCCGGTGATGCGCCGGGCTCGACCGGCAACTGGACCGCGGCTCAGAACGTCGAGCACGTGTCGCGCCTCATCGGTGGATCGTTCGACGGCTTCGACGCCAAGGGTCCGTTGCTCATCCGGTTGCTGCTCAAGGTCATGCGCGGCTCGGTGTTGAACCGTCCGATGAAGCCGGGCATCAAGCTGCCCGCGAACTTCACCGCGTTCGTCCCGCCGGCCGACGTCACCTGGGCCGACGCGACGGCGCACCTGCGCCGGCTCGTCGAGCGTGCCCGGGCGGGCGAGCAGATGACGCACCCGAGCCCGATCCTCGGCGCCATGTCGAACGAGGACTGGGTGAAACTGCACTGCCGGCACGCCGAAATGCACTTCGGGTTCATTCAGCCCGCGGCGGGCTGACGGGCGGCGCGGCACCCGGCGCGACACCCGGTTCGGCGCCGGCGGCGCCGAACGCGGCCGCGTGCGCCGTGCGCATGAACGACCGGGCCGCGTGTTCGATCCGTCCCGCTTCCGCGGCCGTCGCGTCGAAGACGAAGTCGATGTGTCGTCGTCGCGCAGTCGACCACTGGGGTCGCGGCGTGAGCGAGTGTCCGAAGCGGTTCACCTGGCCGTCGGAGATGACGAGCCGGTACTGCGGCGCGACGCGCTCCGTGCGGGTCCACTTGAAGCGCCAGTACCGGTGGGTCTGGATGACGCGATAGGTCTCCCACGGGACGAACTCGGGGTCGCGCGGACCGTCCTGCACCGCGACGCCGCGAGGGTCCATGAAGAGGATCCAGTCGCGCCCGCCCATGCCCGCGGCGCGCCGGCTCCACCAGCGCGACGCCGCGACGAAGCCGAACCACATCGCCGGCGCGAGCAGCATCACCGGGAGGATCCACACGCCCCAGTTGATCGCCATCGCGCTCCAGCCGAAGAACATGAGGCTGAGTCCGAGGGGCGTCTGTCCGACGAACGGGCGTCCGACGAGGAAGAGGCTGCTCATGTCGTACTCGAACCCGCACTCGGGACAGCGATGCGCGTCGGGAAGGCCGCGGAGATCGTAGTGACAGCGCGGGCAGCGGCTCACGCGGGCGATCGGGTCGGGCGCCGCCGGCGCGGGGGACGTGGTCGTGGGGGATTCGTCCGTCACGGGTCGTCGCCTTCGTCCGGCGCCGGGGTCGGGGCGCGAAGGAAATCCTCCAGGATGTGGACGGCGGCGAGGGCGTCGCGGAGATTCTTCTTCTGCCGGTGCGTGCGTCCGGAGCGGGCCATCTGCTGGTCCGCGGCGTAGCTCGTCAGGCGTTCGTCCTGGTAGTGCACGGGCAGACCGGCGCGGGCGTGAAGATCGGCGCCGAACGCGCGGACCTTCTTCGCCTGCGGTCCCTCGGAGTCGTCCATGTTGAGCGGCAGGCCGAGGATGAGCGCGTCAGGACGATGGTCGGCGATCGCGCCGAGCAGCGCATCGAGCAGACGCGGGCCGCGCGGGACCGTGAGCACGCCGACCGGCGTGACGAGCCCGATGGCGTCGTCGCCGGTCGCGAGTCCGGTGCGCTGATCGCCGAGATCGATGGCGAGGTAGAGCATGCGTGCTCAAAGCATACGGTTCACGACGGCGCCGTGTCGGCGTCGAGCGGCAGGAATCGCAGCGCGGCATCGAGGTCGGCGTTCGGCGCGAGCACGAAGCGCATCGCGCCGCTGTCGGACGCGCGGATGACGAGGTCGTCGCCGCCCGGCGTCGGCTCGATGCGCCATGCGTGCACGGCGGACCATGGGCGCACGCCGGACCAGTGATCGTTGCGGGCGGCGAAGACCTCGAAGGCATCCGGGCCGACGTGCACGTCGACCTCCCGCGATCCACGCCACGACCCGCTGGCGAGGCGGGCCGCGCCGATCATCGCCAGGAGCAGCAGCGTGGCTCCAACGATCGCGCCGCCGCCGATGCGAGCTCCCTGCGCCGCGCCGATGGACGTCGCCAGCGAGAGCAGGATGGCAACGGCGGATGCGAAGGCAAGCAGGAGCGCGAACTCCAGGGCGGCGCGGCGCCAGGTCGTTCCGGTGAGCAGCAGGGGCCGGCGGGTTTGTCCGTGCAGGGTCGCGATGGTGCCGCCGAGTCGATTCCGGCGGGCGAGGTCGATGAATCCCGTCGCGATGCGGGCGACGCGTTCGGGATCGTCGGCGACGATGCGGACGAGCGTCGCCGGGGAACCGAACTCGATGCCCCGGATGCGCACGATGCCGCGATGAACCCTGGCGTGACGGCAGTGGTCCCAGGTGTACGAGATCGCGCCGGGAATCTCGATGCCGCGGGGGGAGAGGAGGACCCGACCCGCGGGACGGCGCAGGCGCACGACGGTCCTCAGGATGCCGACGATGGCGACGAGCCCGATCGCGGCGATCACGAGCGCGCCGCCCGGCATGTTGGTCGACAGGACTCCGGCGAGCATCACGATCCCGAGGATCGTGACGCCGCCGCATCCCCACCCGAAGACCGGATCCATCGCCAGACCGAACTGGACCGCGTCCGGATCGAAGCGCTCGCCGCACTCCGGGCAGCGCGTCACGTCCGGCGGCAGATCCTGCAGCGAGTATCCGCACGCGAGACAGGACTTCGGTGCGTGCAGGTCGCGCAGCGCGGCGACGAGCGCGGGGTTGGTCGTCTCGACCGGAGGCGTGGCGCCCGGATGGCTCATGCGGACAGCGTATCCCATCGGGCGTCCGCCGGGATCGGCGTCGATGGCTCGTCGCGAGCCGCGCGATGGTGCTGTCTGATCAGCGTCTCCAGTCGCGCGACCTGGTCCGCGTCGGCGCGGAGCCGGAAGTGGAGGCGTCGTCGTCGCATGAACGGCGGGCGGCGGAGGCGCAGGGTCGGGCCGCGACGGATGTCGATCAACTCGATCTCGCGCCACGGGAGGAAGCCGTCCATGGCTTCGGGTTGCGAGGCGTCGATGTCGATGCCCTCGCGTCCGACGCGGATCGTGATCGGATGCAGGCCGCGGGCGCACACCATGCAGACGGGGATCAGGCCGCCCGCGCCGCCGATCACGCCGAGCACGACGAGGCCCTGATGCGCGGCATCGGCGGGGAACAGGAACACGACGATCCCGACCGCGATCGCGCCCCACAGGAGCACCAGTTCCAGCACGATGCCGCCCGGACGGCGGGCGATGAAGAGCTGTCGCTGCCGCAGACGTGCGTCGAGCGTGAGCAGGCACGTGCCGAGGCGTGCATCGATGCTGCGTCGTCTTCGTTCGTCGATGGCGTGCACGAGATCGTCGCCTCCGACGCCGCTCGCGCCGATGAGACGACACCGGAGCCTGGTGACGCGTCGACCGTGTCGGGCGGCGGCGACGCGAAGTTGGCCGCCGGCGTGCGATGCGCCGCGCACGTCGGACCACGGAACACACGGGTCGCCGTCGCGGAGGCGGATGCCGACGTCGGTGATGACGAGCCGGGTCGGCGGCCCGCCGTGAAGGGCCACGATCAGGCCGAGGATGGGTCCGCCGAGGATGCAGAGACCGAACGTGGATTGGCCGGCGCAGAGACCCATGAGACCGACCGCGACGCCGAAGACGGCGAGCGTGATGCCGAGGGCGCCGCCGCCGGCTCGGACCGGGATCTCATGGGCGTGCCGATCGAACGAGTTGCCGCACTCGGGACAGCGATCGACCTCGGGCGACAGGCCGCGGAGGTCGTAGCGACACGTCACGCAGATTCGTCGGACGCCGGCGAGAGCGACGTCGCGGTCGGGATGCCAGTCATCGTCGACGGGTGATGGGGGAGGAGGACCGGAATCGTCGCGGGTGTCATCGGGCGTCATGACACCACATGATTCGCGGGCGTCACGCGCGCGGTTGCGTCCGTCGCGCGACGACGCGTCGAGTTCGGCGGCGATCGTCCTGACGTCCCGGCTCGCACGCGCTCATGATGCACGATCGCGCGACGCCGGGCCATGTTCGCGGATGAGCGCCTCCAGTGTCGCGATCTTCGATGCGTCGGCGCGGAGCAGGTAGTGCGGGTGCCGGAGGCGCGGCAGCCGAGGCCGGACGCGCAGAGTCCTGCCGCGGAGTTCGATCGACTCGATCTGATCCCACCGGAAGAATCCATCCGTGGGTTCGGACGGCGCGCCATCGATGTCGATGCCCGCACGTCCGGCGCGAATGGTGATCGGACGCGTGGCTCGGGCGATCGCGTTACAGACCGGTACGAAGGCGATGATGGACTCGGCGGCGACGATCCAGATGGCCGTCTTCACCATCACCTCCCTCGACACGAGGAAGAACGCGATGGCGCACGACATCGCGAGCGACACGATCAGGACTTCCAGCAGGATGCCGCCCGGGCTGCGGGCGATGAGCAGTTGGGGATCGCGGCGGCGCGCGTCGAACGTGAGGTGATCGGCGCCGAGGCGCCTGACGCCGGCGCGTCGGCGCAGGGCGTCGATGGCGTTGACGACGGGGCCGTCGTCGACGCCGCTCGTTCTCATGAAGCGACAGCGCAATCTGACGGGGCGCTCGCCGAACCGGGTCGCGGTGATGTGCAGGCGTCCGTCGAAGCATGCGACCGAGCGCAGGTCGGCCCATGCGAGGCGGTTCTTGCCGAGGAGTTGGATGCCGGTGTCGCTGATGATGAGCCGCGTCAGACGCCCGCCGCGCATGGCCAGCGCAAGACCGAGCGCGGGTCCGACGATGATGGCGACGGTGACGATCGCCGTACCGCTGCAGAGGCCGATGAGGCCGAGCCCGATGCCGATGATCGTGATGAGGATGGCGTGGGGCGCGACGCTGGTGCGGACGGGAATCGTCCGGCCGATCGGATCGAACCTGGTTCCGCATTCCGGGCACCGATCGACCTCGGGCGGCAGGCCGCGGAGGTCGTAGCGACACCCGGTGCAGGTGGGTTGCATGGACGCGAACAGCACTCGAATCGCGCCGAGGTCGTCGTCGACCGGCGGTGACGGCGAGCCGGAGTCGGGATGGGGGTCGTCGGACGTCATGGCGTCGGATGGCGTGCCGGTGACCGGCCGGTCGCGTGCGCGCGGCGTCTGTCTATCGCAACGATGCGTCGAGTTCGTTGACGAGGGTCTTGACGTCCTGGTCCATGTCCGCGCGGCAGACGAGGGTTGCGTCGGCGGTGTGCACGACGATGAGGTCGTCGCAGCCGATCGTCGCGATGAGGTGCGTCGGGTCGTCGGAGACGGCGAGCACGTTGCGGGAGTCGATGGTCGACAGGCGCGTGTTCGTGCGGCAGCCGCTGAGGTTCGGCGTGAGCGTCTCGCCGTAGCTCGGCCAACTGCCGACGTCGAGCCACTCGACGGCCATGGGAATGACGCAGACCGTGATGTCGGGTTCGGCGGCGGCGGGGTTCATGATCGCGTGATCGACGCTGACCTTCTCGAGCGTGGGGTAGACGCGGGCGAGGGTGGCCGCGGCGGCCGGGCTTCCCCAGGCGTCGGCGATCTCGCGCATGCCGGCGGCGATGGCGGGTCGGAAGCGTTCGACGAGGTCGAGCACGGTCGCGGCGTGAAAGACGAACATGCCGCTGTTCCATGCGTAGCGTCCGGACTCGTAGAACGCGCGGGCGGCGGCTTCGTCGGGCTTCTCCTCGAAGCGTCCGACGTGTCGGGCGACGGTGGAGTCGGCGAGTGGCGTGTCGAGGCGGACCCAGCCGTAGCAGGTCGCGGGTCGCGTCGGCGTGATGCCGAAGGTGATGAGGCGCGACGGGTCGTCTTCGACGAGTCGGAACGCCTCGTGCATGGCGGCGACGACGGTGTCCTGGGGTCGGATGAGGTGGTCGGCGGTGAGGATGGCGAAGACGGCGTCGGGATCGCGTCGGTGGAGGACGGCCGCGGTGAGGGCGACGGCGTTGACGGTGTCGCGTCCGACGGGCTCGCCGAGGATCTGATCATCGGTGATGCCGGGGAGGCCGGCGCGGATCGGCGCGCGGTGGGCTTCGCTGGTGCAGATGAGGCGCCGGTCGGCGGGCACGATGTCGTCGAGGCGATCCCAGGCGATGGCGAGGAGCGAGCGTCCGTCGATGATGGGGAGGAGTTGCTTCGGCTGAGCCGCGCGGCTCATCGGCCAGAGTCGCGTGCCGGACCCGCCGGCCATGATCATTCCGTACCTCACGCGTCCACCTTGTTCCGTGTTCGGATCGCTGGTCCGGCGTGTGATCAGGCCGGAAGTTCCTTGAGCCGGAAGGTCGCCGCGACGACGGCGTCCACCGTGTCCAATGTCGGATCGGCGACGAGGGCCCGTTGAATCAAATCGCGGCTCATCGACGCCGTCTCGCCGAGTTGGGTGAGGACGGCGAGCGCGTCGCGGACGAGTTCCTGTCGTCCGGCGGGCGTGGCCGCGCCGGTCGTGCCGTCGTTCAACCTGACCTCGATGAAGCGATCGACCTTGTCACCGAGTTCGGCGACGATGGTCTGGGCGGTGCGTCGTCCGATTTCCGGGAGGGAGGTGAGGAACACGAGGTCGTTCGTCGCGATGGCTTCGGCGACGTCGGCGGTCGGATGGATGAGCGCGCGGAGGGCCTTGCGTCGACCGATGCCCTTGACGGTCGTGAAGAGTTCGAA
>JAGQOI010000324.1 GCA_020427625.1 Phycisphaerales bacterium
CCCCTGATCCCGTCCACATCGGGCCCATCCCCTCGCCGGGGGTGGGCCCTTTCTCATGGACTCATCTCCACGTCGCGGCCAAAAACAAACCGGCCCGTCCGCAGGGGACGGGCCGTTGCAATGCCCAGGAGAGGACTTGAACCTCCACGAGAGTTTCCTCCCACCAGCACCTCAAGCTGGCGCGTCTGCCAATTCCGCCACCTGGGCTTCGGGGGCCGGAAGACCGGCAAGTATACCGGGCTCGTGCCCGTTGTCGAGCGACCGCCGGACCCGGGGGCACCCGACCCCCGGCCCGCCGCCGCCGGGGTTCGCGTCGCCGCCTATCATGGCGACCGATGGCCGCCGCGACCCTTCTCATCAACGAGATCTTCCATTCGATCCAGGGCGAATCGACCTGGGCGGGATGTCCGTGCGTCTTCGTCCGCCTCCGCGGGTGTCACCTCCGCTGCACGTACTGCGACACCGAGTACGCCTTCCGGGAAGGGGCCGCGCGGCCGATCGCGGAGATCATCGACGAGGTCTGCGCCTTCGACACGACGCTCGTGGAGATCACCGGCGGCGAGCCGCTGCTCCAGGCCCGCGTGCACGACCTCATGGCGGCGCTGTGCGACCGCGGGCGCACGGTGCTCGTCGAGACGTCGGGCGCCTGCGACATCTCCACCTGCGATCCGCGGGTCGTCCGCATCCTCGATCTCAAGACGCCGGGCAGCGGCGAGGTCGAGCGCACGCTCTGGTCGAACCTCGACGACCTGCGCCCGCAGGACGAGGTGAAGTTCGTCATCACCGATCGCGCGGACTACGACTGGGCGAAGGACGTCATCGACCGGCACGAACTCGGGTCCCGCTGCCGGGCGGTGCTCATGTCGCCGGTGTTCGAACAGGCGGCGGGCCTGGAGATCGCCGGGTGTGCCGGGCTCGCGCCGCGGGCGCTCGCGTCGTGGATCCTCGAGGATCCGCCGCGCCGCGGACCCGTCCGCATGCAGACGCAGTTGCACAAGCACATCTGGGATCCGATGACGCGGGGCGTATGACCACATGTTCGTCCGACTCAGCAAGACGATCGACTTCGAGGCCGCCCACTGGCTGCCGTGCTTCCCCGAGGGACACAAGTGCCGGCGCATGCACGGACATTCGTTCCGCGTCGACATCGTCGTCGCCGGCGAGATCCCGGACGGACGGCACTACCTCGTCGACTACGGTGACATCAAGGCCGTGCTCCGCCCGATCACCGAACAACTCGACCACTACTGCCTCAATGACATCGCCGGGCTCGAGAACCCGACGAGCGAGATGATCGCGGCCTGGCTGTGGGACCGCCTCGCGCCCGACCTGCCGCTGCTCGACGAGATCATCGTCCACGAGACCTGCACGAGTCGCTGCGCCTACCGCGGACCGGACGACCGGGGCCCGGCCGGATGACGACGCATCACCTCGAGACGTCCCCCGACGGGCTCGCCCGCCTCGTGCCCGATGACGGCGGCCCGGCCCTCGCCTGGGTCTTCGGCGGCAACATCCTGCGCGACGACCTGC
>JAGQOI010000325.1 GCA_020427625.1 Phycisphaerales bacterium
CCGGCCTGCGCACGTTCGCGACGAACGCCGGCGACGCCTACGGACGGATGGCCCAGTTCCTCGCCGAACGCGCCGATCCGCTGCGGCACCTTCCGCCGCTCGAACTCTCGACGATCGCCCGCGAACTCCAGACCGGCGAGGTCGCCGTCGTGATCGGACCGCATCGCGCCGCCGTCGTGCCCGCCCGACAACTGCTGCCCCGCACGAATCTCCGGCAGGACCAGCGTGGCGTCGTGCAGTTCGACCAGCGCTTCCGCGGCGAGCAGGTCCTGGCCGCCGCCGTGCGCTCGCTGGCGGTCGAACACATGCCCATGGTCGTCTTCGTCCACGACGCGCCGCGCTCGCTCCTGCGCCCGTCGTCGGACCAGACCGATCTCTTCGGCGTCGCGAGCATGCTCGCGCTCAGTCGCTACGACGTGCGGGAATGGATGGTCGCGACCGAGACCGCGCCGCCCGAACCCGAACCCGGCCAGGCGTCCGTCTGGGTTGTCATCCCGCCGCTCGACCAGAAGGGCCTCGAACCGACGCCCGCGGAACGACGCCTGCTCGACGCGACCCGCGAGCATCTCGAGCGTGGCGGCGCCATGGTGCTCAGTCTCAAGCCGAGTCACCTTCCCAAGCTCGGTCACGCCGACCCCTGGGCCGCGCTGGGCGACGCGCTCGGCCTCACGTTCGATACGTCGTCGATCGTGCTCGAGGCGCAGCGCGACGAGGCCGGCCGCCCGACCATCGTCGAGGTGCAGACGACGACGCGCTTCACCGACGCTCATCCCATCGGGCGCGCCGTCGACGGCCTCCAGGCCCGGTTCAACTTCCCGATTCCGATCCACGTCGACGCGGACGTAGCCGGACGCGTCACGCCGCTGGCGATGATCGACGCCGATCCGCGCCGATGGATCGAGGACGATCTCCTCCGCCCGCGCGACGCCGTCGAACCGCCTCCGCCCGACGAACGACTCGACCGCGCACTCCCCCTCGCCCTCGCCGTCGAACGCACGACCCGCGAAGGCGAACGCGCCCGCACCGTCGTCGTCGGTTCGATGAGCTGGATGATGACGCACACCGCCGACCAGACCGCGTCCGTCGGCGGCGATCGCGTCGCCCTGCGCAATCCCGGCAACCACGAACTCCTGCTCGCCTCCGTCGCCTGGCTCGCGGGCATGGATGATCTCATCGCCCAGAGCCCCGCCGGACGACAGATCGCCCGCCTCGACGGCGTCACGCCCGACGTGCGCCGACGCTGGTTCTGGGCGATCGTCGTCGGACTGCCCCTCGCCGGGCTCGCCCTCGGCGCCGTCGTCGCCGTCGCGAGGAGACGCTGAATCCATGCTCCGACTACCCGTCGTCCTGATCCTCGTCGTCCTCGCCCTCGCCGGACTCCTGTCGGCGGAATGGGTCTGGCGCGCCGATCGACACGCCGCGCTCACCGGCGCGGCCCCCGACGTCGTCCTCTCCGGAGCCCGCCTGCCCGTCGACGACGTCACCGTCATCCGACTCGAACGACGCAACGAGCCGGCGCTCGAGTTCCGACGCGACGGCGCGTCCTGGCGACAGGTCGAACCCTTCGCCCACCCGATGGATCCGTTCTCGATCGGCCAGCTCGTCCGTGCCGCGGCCGATCTCGCGGTCATCGATCGCGTCGATCCCCGCGCCTTCACCGACGGCACGCTCACCCTCGACACCCTCATGCTCGACCCGCCGGCCGCGACGATCCGGTACACGTGGGCGGACGGCGCGGTGGATGTCCGGCTCGGTCGTCTCGGCGTCGCCGGCCGCGCGTATCTCCAGGTGGACGATTCGGACGACGTCCTCATCGTGCCGCAGGTGCTGCACGAGCGGGCGCTGGAGATGGACCCGAAGGAATGGCGCAGCCGCGCGCTGTTCGATGACGTCGGCGTGAACTCCGACGTGATCGACATCGAGGCCGGTCCGACGCATCTGCGCCTCGAACGCGACCGGCGCACGTGGCGCATGACGGCGCCGGTGCGGACCCGCGTCGACGCCGCGGCACGCGATCGCCTGTTCGACGCCCTCGGTGCCGCGCGAGCGTCGGGATTCCTCGTCGACCAGCCGGACGCGCTGGCGCCGTTCTCGCTCGACCCGCCGGCGGCGACGGTGACGGTCGAGACGACGCGACGCGTCGCCGACGACGCCGGCGTCGTGACGGAGACCCCCGACGTGCAGCGTCTGCGCATCGGCGGCGTCATTCGCTCGGGCTCGATCGAACGCTACGGACTCGTCGAGGGACGCGACACCGTCATCCGGCTCGGCGAGGGCCTGCTTCGCGCCCTGCTGCGGGAACCGACCCTCTTCGTCGACCCCACCGCGAGCGGCATCCTGCCCGCCGACGTGAAGCGCATCGACATCCACGCCGGCACCGAACGATTCTCGTTCGAACGCGCCCTCGATCGCTGGACCGCGCCCGACCGGGCCGGCACCGTCGACGGCGCGGCCGTCGCCGAACTCCTCGAACAACTCACGACGCTCCGGGCCGCGAGCGTCGAGCTCGGGCGCATTCCCATCGGCGCGGAACTCGCGTCCGTCACGTTCATCGGCTTCTCCGAGCGCCCGCTCGGAACGGTGCGGATCACCCGCGAGAACGCCGACGCGCCGTGGGTCATGGACGACGGCGACGGCATCCGGCGACTCTTCCCGGCCCGCATGCGCGTCCGCCTCGCGCCTGCCGACTACGGCCTGACGCCGACGCCGTAGCCGAGCACGACATCGTCGTCGCGCCGGCGGATCCACTGCAACGCCAGCGGCACGCCGTCGGTGAGTCGCTCGCTCGTCAGGCCGCGCACGCACGGAATCGCCCGCTCATCCCCGAGCAGCAGGGGCGCGATGAACACCCAGGCCGCGTGCACGAGGCGCTCGGCGAACAGTCGCCCGAGCAGGCCCGCGCCGGCGTCGACGAGGACGTGCGTCGCGTCGTGCGCCGTCACGAGATGACGCAGCACCGGCGCGAGCGGGAGACCGGCGTCCTCGTCCATCGGAATCGCGATCAACTCGACGCCCGCCGACTCCAGGGCGATCACCCGCTCCGGACGCGCCGCGAGGATCGACGCGGCACAGGCGATCGACGTCGGCACGTCGCCGGCCGTGCGCACGAGCGCGGCATCGAGCGGCGTCTGGAGTTTCGGGTCGATGACCACCCGCCGCGCCGTGCGCCGCCGACGCACCGATCGCGCCGTCAACTGCGGATCGTCGGCGAGCACCGTGCCGATGCCCGTCATGATCACGTCGACGCGCCCGCGCTCGCGGTGGACCATCCGGCGACTGCGCGGCCCGCTGATCCAGCGGCTCAGGCCCGTGCGCGTCGCGATGCGGCCGTCCACCGTCTGCGCCCACTTCACCGTCACCCACGGGAGACCGGTCGCGAGACGATGCACGAACGGCGCGGCGATCGCGCGGGACGATGCCGCGCGAGGGTCGGAGGCGTCGAGCATCTCGACGGCGATGCCGGCCGCCCGCAGCGTCGACGCACCGCCCGCCGCCGCCGGATTCGGGTCCGCCATGCCGACGACGACCCGCGCGACGCCGGCCTCGACGAGGGCCGCGGCACAGGGACCGGTGCGTCCGGTGTGGGCGCAGGGTTCGAGGGTCACGTACACCGTCGCGCCGCGCGCCGCCGCGCCGGCGCGGGTCAGCGCGACACGTTCCGCATGGGCGTCGCCGCACCGTCGGTGAAAGCCCTCGCCCACGATGCGTCCGTCGGGCGCGACGATGACGCAGCCGACGACGGGGTTGGGTTCGGCGCCGCCGTGTCCGCGCAGCGCGAGGCGAGCCGCGCGATCGAGCATGGCGCCGGTCGCGTCGGTCATGACGCCGCCTCCGTCGTCGCCGTCGTCATCGTCGCTTCGTGGTCATCGGCTTCGATGGCGGGCCGCGCCTTGAGGAAGGCGAGGGAGGCGATGAGGACGTCGTCATCGGGCTGCCCGGCGACGTGGGCCCGAACGATGGTGTCGAGGTGGACGGTCCAGTCGCGTGGCGGGGGTGAGCGTTGCATGAGTTCGCGCAGGGCGGCGAGGCCGAGCGCCTGCCCGCGTCGGTTGCGGGCCTCGAACACGCCGTCGGTGTAGACGACGAGGACGTCGCCGGGATCGAGGGTCGTCGTGCGGGGGACGAAGTCGTCGTCCTCGAGCGCGCCGAGGAGCACGCCCGTCGCCGCGAGTTCCTCGACGCGACCGTCGGCGCGGCGGAGGAAGGCGGGCGGGTGTCCGGCGTTCGCCCAGGCGAGGTGTCCGGTCGACGGATCGAGCGAGGCGCAGAACGCGGTCGCGAAGACGTGTCGTCGGCGGAGGGTGAGGTGGACGTAGCGGTTCAGCGCGACGAGGAGCGCGTCGGGATCGATGTCCGGTCGTTCGGCCCGGAGGCGCTCGATCTCGCCCGACAGCCGGTTCACCGTGAGGGCGGCGGCGAGTCCGTGGCCGGTCA
This sequence comes from Phycisphaerales bacterium, assembly GCA_020427625.1. Lineage (GTDB taxonomy): Bacteria > Planctomycetota > Phycisphaerae > Phycisphaerales > SM1A02 > JAGQOI01. The sequence continues at coordinate 4,435 of JAGQOI010000325.1, forward strand.
CGTCGAGGAGCGTGAGATGGACGCCGCCGGCGCGATCGACGAGGAGATGCACGTAGTCGCCGCCGAGTTCGCGCATCG
>JAGQOI010000326.1 GCA_020427625.1 Phycisphaerales bacterium
CGACGAGGGCGGCGGACATGATGACGGCAGGATAGCCCGGCGCCGGGCGCGACGGCGGATCGAACCCAAGTCGGCGCTCCCGACGACCGATAGTCCGGGAAGCGGGTCAATGCCGACCCGCAGAATCAGGTGGGCCCATGTCGAAGCTCCACGAACGTCGTCGGGATCCGCGGCACACGGTCATGGTGCCGTGCAAGCTCTACGATCCACGCTCCCGGAAGTACACCCGCGCCCTGACGTGCAACATCTCCGCGGGCGGCATCATGATCGACCTTCCGTACGACCGGGATCTCAAGCCCGGCGACCGGATCATGGTGGGGGTTCCGTCGTCGCCCGGCGAGGCCGTCATCGCCCAGGCCGACATGCGGGCGGGCACCGTCCGCAGCCGCCTCTGCGCCGTCGGCCTCGACACCGTGCTCGGCATCGAATTCGACGAGCGCCTCGCGGAGCCCGTCGAATCCACGCTGCGCCTGGCGGCCTGACGACCCGCCCGCCCGCATGAGACGATCTTCACGGCTGCGTGCTTCGCGGCGGCGTACAATGCCGTCCGAACGCCCCGCCCGGGAGATGGACGTCCATGCTCTGGCAACCCTCCTTGCCCGAACGGTATCACCGCCTGTCCGACGCCGACCTGGCGGCGGGCATCACGGCGCGCCGTCGCGAGCTCGGCGACCGGCTGCTCATCCTCGGACATCACTACCAGCAGGATGACGTCATCCGGCACGCGGACCTCACGGGCGACAGCCTGAAACTGAGCCGCATGGCCGCGGAGGAGGCGGCGCGCCGGGGGACGTCGTTCATCGTGTTCTGCGGCGTGCACTTCATGGCCGAGACGGCCGACATCGTGACCCCCGACGACGTCACCGTCATCCTGCCCGATCTCTCCGCCGGCTGCTCGATGGCCGACATGGCCGACTACGACGACACGGTCGAGGCCTGGGAAACCATCCACGACGCCCACGGCCCGGACTGGAACGGGCGGCTCATCCCCATCACCTACGTGAACTCGTCCGCGGCGATCAAGGCGTTCGTCGGCGAACACGGCGGCGCGTGCTGCACGAGCACGAACGCGGCCGAGGTCTTCGCCTGGGCGCGGGCCGGCGGCACCGAGCCCCGACGCACCGGCGAACCCATCCAGATCCTCTTCCTGCCCGACCAGCATCTCGGGCGCAACACCGCGTCGCGGTTCGGGCTGCGCACCGAGGTCGACGAAGCCGCCGGGCGCGGCCCGTCGCAGACCGCGCTCTGGCAGCCGAAGAAGGATCGCGGCGGGCTCACGGACGATGCGATCCGCGCCGCCGAGGTGCTGCTCTGGGCGGGACACTGCTCCGTGCACAAGCTCTTCCGACCCGAGCACGTCGGCGAGGCCCGCGCGCGGTTCGCCGATCGCGGCGGCGTCACCGTCCTCGTGCATCCCGAGTGCGCGAAGGAAGTCGTCGACGAAGCCGACCTCGACGGGTCGACGGAGTTCATCATCCGCACCATCGAGGCGGCGCCCGCCGGTTCGAACTGGGCGGTGGGCACGGAGTTCCACCTCGTGCACCGGCTCGCCCGCGCCGCCGCGGCCCGGAACGTGCATGTCGAGGCGCTGAACGAATGTCAGTGCCTGTGCACGACGATGTATCGCATCGATCAGCCGCACCTGCTCTGGGTTCTCGACCATCTCGCCGAGGGCAGGGTCGTGAACGAGGTGCGCGTCCACCCCAAGGCGTCGGCCCTCGCCCGCCTTGCCCTCGAGCGCATGCTCGCTCATACCGGCACGGCCGCGCGAACCTCCGGCGCGGCCTGACCGTCGCCGGCGCGTCGGCGCCCGGCGTGCAAGGAATGATCACCACATGATTCGCAAGATTCTCATCGTTGTCGTGATTCTCGTCGTGCTCCTGCTCATCCTCGTCGGTCTCGCGCCGACGATGATCAGCGCGGGACTCGGCAAGGGCATCATCATCAGTCAGATCGAGTCGGCCCTCGACGCGAAGGCCGACTATGCCGCGCTCGGCGTGTCGTGGTTCGGGAACCAGTCGATCGACGACTTCGAACTCACGACGACGACCGGCGATCCGATCGCGACGATCGACGCGAGCGCCTCGGTCTCGCTCGTGAGCCTGATCACGGGCTCGGCGACGTCGATCGCCGTCGAGGTCGGGGGCACGATCACCGAGGAGTTCCGCGCCGACGGCACGACCCGGATCGGCTCCATCGTCCGACCCGATCCGTCGCCGAAGCCGGCGCCGCCGTCCTCCGGTCCCGCGCTCGCCGGACTGCCGGCGCTCACCATCACCATCACCAACCTCGACGTCGACCTCCTCAAGGCCTACGAGGGCGAGGACGTGTCGCTCTACGCGCTCCACGGCACGGCGACGATCGGGCGCGGCCAGCCGCTGACGGTCGACCTCGCCGGGCGCACGAGCGTCGGCGGGAGCCGGGCGGACCTCGCACTCGTCGGACAGGTCAACAACCTCGTGAGTGCCGCGGGCGATCTCACGCCGACGCTGGCGAACGGGAGCGTCAAGGCAGACTTCGGCGGCGTGCCCGTGCGTCTGGGCGACCAGCGCGTCGTGCTCGACGGCGCCACGATGGTGCTCGCGAGCAGCGATCCGACCCGGTCGGTCGACCTCACGATCGGATCCACCATCGCGATGGGGGATCGGCGCGACGGACGACTCGACGCGTCGGTGACGCTCGAGCGATTCATGGATGCGCTCGGCAACGTCCGGGTGCGCGGCGACTCGGCGGTCAACGTCACGGCGGCGCTCACCAACGTGCCCCTCGACGTCGAGGGACGACGCATCGACCTCCAGTCGCTCAACGTCGACGTGAAGGGACCGAAGGCGACGGAGCGGATCGACGTCGGCGTGACCATGCGTGGGCGCATCGACGGCGCCGAGGCGAGCGTGCTCGACGCCAACCTCGCCCTCACCTCCCCGCTCCGTGAGGGCGAGTACGCGCCCGGCCGGCTCGGGCAGGCCCTGGCGGCGTCGTTCGACGGCAGCCGGAAGGGGTTGCTCCAGCTCGATCCGGCGAACATCGTCGGCGCGGCGACGGGTCGCAACGTGCCGACGGCGATCCTCCAGCCGCTCGTCGCCGGAACGCCGCTCGATCTCGCGAAGGACGTCGGACCGATCGCCGATCTCGACGCGTCGCTGCCGGGCGGCGCGGGCGGGGACATCACGCTCGCGGTGCGCGGTGCGAACCTCGATCTGCGCACGGTCGCGGCGGTCGATCTCGCGACGATGGCGGTCGACGGTCGCTCGCTGGCGCTGCGGACGGCGGTCCGTCCCGCGCTGCTCGAACACTACGCGGGCATCACCGCGGCGACGCCGGCGCAGGTCGAACTCGATCTCACGCGATTCGTCGTGCCGGCGGCGGCGGCGGACGGTCGCCTGCCGCTGGAGCGTCTGGGCGCGTCCGGTCGTCTCCGCATGCCGACGCCGCTCACGCTGCCGGCGGTCGGCGAGCGCCGGATCCTGGAGACGGTGCGCGACATCGACCTCACATTCGACGCGCCGTCGCTCGGCGAGCGGGTCGTGGTCAAGGGCGGTGCCGCGGCGGACGGAGCGATCATCGCCGTCGACCAGACGGTGACGAACCTCCTCGATGCGGCCGGCGCGCCGAATCTCGAGGGGGTGATGCCGGTCGGGCGGATCACGATCTCGGAGATCTCGGCGGCGCTGCTCGCGCGGGTGCTGCCGGAGCAGGCGGATCTCGTCGCGGCGGCGGTGCCGGCGCCGGGTTCGGTGACGATCGAGACGGCGGGCGACGCCGGGGGACTGCGGGCGACGACGACGGTGCGCCTCGGTGCGCTGAGCGCGGATCTCGCGGCGACCCGGCGCGGCGACGGGCTGGCCCTGCATGAATCCACGGTGCGCGTCGACGCGACGCCGGCCCTCGTCGCGATGCTTCAGAAGGACGCATCGTCGCCGATCGCGATCAGGGACACGGTGCCGGTCACCGTGACGCTGCCCGCCGCGTCGTTCCCGAAGACCGGCGCGTCGGCGTGGGACTTCACCTCGGCGCCGCTCGCGGCCCGGGTGACGATCCCGGGCGCGACGGTGCTCAACGTGCCCGGGCTCACCGGCGAGGCGACGGTCGGCGCGGTGTCGTCGGACATCACCCTGCCGCTCGATGCCGACTTCGCGATCGCCGGCGACATCGGGGCACGGACGACGATCGAGACGGCGACGTTCTTCGTCGGCGAGTCGACGCCCGGCGGCGTGCTGCTGCGCAACGTCGACGTCACCGTGGCGCTCGCGCCGTCCGGCGACGTGAAGACCGCCGGGCGCAGCGCCGTGCGGCTCGCGTCCGCGCCGGGCGCGGGCGTCGGCGTGCTCACGTTCGACGGCGGCGTCGGGATGGGCGAAGCCGGCGTCGCGCCGGACGTCTCGTTCCAGCTCGCGGACGTGAAGGCCCAGAATCTCGAGCGCCTGCTCGGGCTCGAACCCGACGCGGTCGGCGCGTGGGTCGGCGCCGCCGGCACCGCCTCCGGACGCTTCGCCCAGCAGGGTCAGGTGATGGATGCGAGCGTCGCGCTCCAGTTCGACCGGCTCGACGCGACGGCGACCGCGAAGACCGACGACCGCTACCTCGTCATCACCGCCGACGTGCCGAAGATGGTCGTCGATCACCGGCGCCTCAACGCCATGCTCGCGGCATCGGCCGCCGACGTGCCCGCGGAACGACGCGAGGCGCCCGGCGTGCACCTCACCCAGGACGTCACGGTGTCACCGGTCGTCAAGACCATCCGACTGCCGCGAGAGATCATCGACGGCAAGCCGCTGCATCCGGAACTCGTCAACATCGACGTCGAGGTCCGCGCCGGCGCGGTGCCCGTCGCCTCCGCGTCCGGCTTCGAGGCCGTCGTCGACGCGCTCGTCGCGACCGTGAAGTCGCAGGATCTCGCGAAGGGCGTGAACTTCACGCTCAACGGCGAGACGCGCGTGCCGAAGGAGAACGACCCGGGTTCGCTCGCGGTCGACGGCAAGGTGACGAACCTCGTCAACGACCAGGGCGTGTTCACGCCGGACGACCTGCGGATCACCGCCGACGTCAACGCGCCGAAGGTGCCGACGGCCATCGTCGGACTGTTCACCGAGGTCGCGCCGGTCGTGGAGGCGTCGCTCGGACCCCGCACGACGCTGAAGGCCAACCTCAGGAACTACTCGTCCACGAGCGGCACCATCGACGTCGACCTCTCGTCGGCGAACAGCACGCTCAAGGCGACGGTGTCGAACAACGGTCGGATCATCCGCATTCCGAAGAGCGCGGAGCCGCTCAAGGCGCGGCTGACCGTGAGCGACGCGATGCGGGAACTCGTCCTCAAGCCGATTCATCCGCTGCTCGGCGACGTCCGGCCCCGCGGGCAGATCGACGTCACCATGGACTCCCTCAACGTCCCGCTCAACGGCGACCTGAAGCGCCTCCGGAGCGACGTCCTGCTCAAGATCGGCGAACTCGACATCGATCGGCGCTCGCTGTTCCTGTCCATCCTCTCGCTCGGCGAGTCGCCGAACGCGAAGACCGTGCCCGGACGCATCGACGACATCACCGTGAAGATCCGCGACGGCATCGTCACCTACGATCGCTTCAACGTGAGCGTCGGGAACATCACCATGGGCTACAACGGGTCGGTCGACCTCGCCGCCCGGACCATCGACCTGCGCACGGAAGTGCCGCTCCAGAGTCTCGCCGCCGATCTCGTGCCCAAGGAGATCAAGGCCTTCCGCTACATCGGCAACGACCCCATCCCGGTCCGATTCACCGGGTCCATGGACAAGCCGAAACTCAAGGTCGACGACGTCGTCTTCGAACGACTCCTCAAGAGTCTCGCCGAGGATGCCATCAAGAAGGGCCTCGGCAAGCCGCTCGAGGACCTCATCGGCGGCGGGGGCAAGACGGGCGGCGGCGGCGGTTGAACGCGACGATCAGGCGGACCGGAGCGGATCGACGTCCTTGCGCGACACGGTGCACTCAAGATCCGGGAGCGCCTCGCCGAGCCGGCGCTGGAGCACCTTGAGATAGCCCCGCTCGGTGTTCGTGTGCCCGGCGAGGATCACCGTGCAGCCGCGGGCGATCGCGTCGAGCACGTCGTGATGACGCATCTCGCCGGTGATGAACGCGTCGCACCCCTGCGCGACGGCGGTCGCGACCATCGAGCCGCCGGCGCCGACGCACAGGCCGACGACGCCGATGCGCCGCGCGCGGCCGGGCGGCGTGAACGACTGGCTTGCCGACGGTCTC
>JAGQOI010000030.1 GCA_020427625.1 Phycisphaerales bacterium
GGCGTTCCTCAAGGCCCAGCACGTGATCAGTCCGGCGCGCAGCGAGTACGTCGAGGCGTCGTCGCTCAGCGGCGAGGCCGAGCGGGCGCGGGGATCGCTCACGCTCCGGGTGGAGGCGAGTCGTCTGTCGGACGTGCTCAACGCGCTGCACGAGCTGGGCGTCGTGCATGCCGAGCAGGCGTCGGGCGAGGACGTCACGGACCAGGTCATCGACATCGAGGCGCGCCTGCGCAACGAGCAGCGCATCGAGACCGAACTCCTCGAACTGCTCGATCGGCGCGACAATGCGCCGCTCGAGGACGTCATGGCCCTCCGCGATCGCATCGCGATGGTCCGGTCGACGATCGAGCGACTCGTCGCCCGGCGCGACGGACTCGATCGGCTCGTGTCGCTCGCGACGGTGCTCGTCATCATCGCGCCGAACGACGACGCGCCGGCGCCGGAGCCCGAGACGACGTCGATCGGCGACTACTTCGGCGCTGCGCTCGCGAGCGGCTGGGACCGGAGTCTGCGCACGCTCGCCGACAGCCTCGGCGGCGCCATGCGGTTCATCATCGGCGGCCTGCTGTGGTGGACGATCGCCGTCGGCGCCCTGCTCGTCGCCCATGCCGCGCTCCGCCGTCGCGTCAACGCCGCATCGAGCCGCTGACGGGGCGACGCACCCGGTCCTACAGCGATGCCATGGTGACGACGAGCACGCCGGCGGCGACGATGATGAGAATGACGAGTCCGGACGAGCCGCGGGCCATGGCGGGTCCGAGAAGCGCTTCGCGCTCGTCATGCGGCGCCGGCGCGCGGCTCAGAAAGGGCCAGGCGACGGCGACGAGCGCGATCATGAGGAGTCCGGCGACGACGAGCATGGCGGGGGTCATGGTCGTTCATTTCCTTTCAGCGTCAGGGGAAGCCTACGGGCCGCAGATGAGTCGACCGTGATGGATGCATGAGAGATTCCTCATGTTGGCGCGAGGCGCGGGTCCGAGAACGCGCCGGACGGGGTTGGACGTGGGGAATCGGGCGAAGCGGTATCACGTGTGCGTGCCGCGGCAGCGCGCGTTCGCGTGCGTTCGACGTCGGCGCCTGGCCCGCGTGCATCGCGGTGTCACAGTGAAGCGTCGATGCGTCACGCCGACGATCGACCATCACCGTCCGCATCCCACAACGGAAGAGGAGACTGACCCATGAAGCGCACGCTTCCCGCCCTGGCCGCGACCACCGCCGTGCTTGCCGTCGCGATGAACGCCTCCGCCGGATACACCGGCCTCGCGACGGAGGAGATGACGAACGCCGAGTCGCTCGGTCTTGGCATCGCCGTCATCGACCTGTACGCGACGTTCAGCAATCCCGCCGACTCGGTGCTCACGATGACGTCGCTGGGCATCACGACGACCGATGCCGCGGGCTTCTGGCAGCATCCGCTCGGCGGCGTGCTCGCGCCGATGGACGCGCTCATCCCGGGCACGCCCGCGCTGGCCTACGACAGCTTCGTGACCGCCGGCACGCACACGACCATCGGCGCGCCGTCGGCCTTCAGCGTCGACGTGAACGCGTCGCTCTTCAACACCGGCGGCGTGCTGACCGGCACCTGGTCCGCCATGCCGATGAGCCCGTTCGCCGTCGCCGGCGGCGACCTTCGCGTCCTCATCGCCCGCCTCAGCGTGACCGCCGGCGAATCGATCTCCGGCACCATGCTCGTGAACTGGAAGGACGGCGTGACCGGCGCGCCCGGCATCGGACAGCCGGAGTTCTTCCAGGTCGCGACCGTGCCCGCGCCGGGTGCCGCGGCCCTGCTCGGCTGTGCCGGCGCCTTCGGACGCCGCCGTCGCCGTCGCGCCTGATCGCCTCATCATCCCCTGACGTTCACCACCTGATCGTGGTACTCCTTGTTGTGAGCGCCGCTGTCCCTCCCGGGCAGCGGTGCTTCTTTCTGCGCACGCCGTACAATGTGCCCCGCATGACCGACGCCCGCACCACTCCCGACGTCGACATCGCGGCCCGGATCGACGGCGCCCGACGCGCCGTCGAGGCGCTCCACGCGCAGCAGGCGACGCTCGACGCGATCGGCCGCGCCGTCGTCGACGCGCTCGCCGCCGGGGGGACGATCTACACCTGCGGCAACGGCGGCTCCTCCGCCCAGGCCCTGCACCTCGCCGAGGAACTCATCGGACGCTATCGCGCCGATCGTCCCGCGCGGCGCGCCATCTGCCTCAACGCAGACGTCACCGCCCTCACCTGCATCGCCAACGACTACGGCTACGACGCCGTCTTCGCCCGCCAGTGCGAGGCGCTCCTCACCGAACGCGACGTCCTCGTCGTCTTCACGACCTCCGGCAGGAGCCCGAACGTGCTGCGGGCCATGGAGATCGCCCGCACCCGGGGGGCGACCACCATCGGACTCCTCGGACGCGACGGCGGACCCGCGAAGGCGCTCAGCGACCTCGCCCTCGTCGCCGCCGGCGACGAGTCCGCGTTCATCCAGGACGCCCACCAGGTCGTCCTGCACCTGATCTGTGAATACGTCGAGACGATGCCCTGACGACGCGCCTCAGCGCTCCGCCAGCACCATCGCCATGAACCGGTGCACGAGCTTCGCGGCGACGAACTCGCTCGCGTGCTGGCCCGGCGACGGACACAACTCCACGACGTCGAATCCCACCACCCGACGTTCCGCGCACACCCGACGCAGCAACTCGATCACGTCGTACCAGCCCAGCCCGCCCGGCTCCGGCGTGCCCGTCGCCGGCAGCAGACTCGGATCGAACGCGTCGAGATCGATCGTCACGTAGACGTCTTCCGTCAGTCCCGCGATTGCGCGGCTCATCCACGCGCGATCCCCGCCGTCGCAGATGTCGTGCGCGAAGAACGTCCGCTCGGGTTCCATCCCGGCCATCTCCGACGCGTCGATCGCCCGGATGCCGACCTGGACGATCGGGCACCACTCGCGCACCCGCGCCATCACGCACGCATGATTGTGCGTCGACCCGTCGTACGATTCGCGCGTGTCGCCGTGCGCGTCGATCTGGAGGACCGAGAGGTTCGGGAACCGGCGTGCCGCGGCTCGGACGGCGCCGATCGTCACGGAATGCTCGCCGCCGAGCACGACCGGCAACTGGTGACGCGCGAGCGCGGCATCGACCTGGGCATCGACGAGATCGGCGAGGGCGACGGGATCGCCGTCGTGCCGGACGGCGGGCAGCGTCGCGATGCCATGGCGATAGGGTTCGGTCCGCGTCGGAATGTCGAAGAACTCGACCTGGGTCGACGCTTCGAGCAGGGCGCGCGGGCCGTCGTCGGCGCCCTTCTTCCAACTGCTCGTGCCGTCGTAGGGCACGGGCAGGACGGCGATCGCGGCGGTGCTCGGGTCGCAGAACTCGGGTTCGAGTCCGAGGAACGTCGGCAGCATCGGACCGGCGTCGGTCTTCGTCGTCATCGTGCTGTCTCCCGCCGTCAGTCGGCGCCGGTGACTTCGGGTTCGAGGTAGGTGTAGCCGGCGAGTTCCGACTCGTAGAAGCGCAGGAGGATCTGGCTCTCGCGGAGGGTGAGTCGTCCGTCGCGCACGGCCTTCTCGCCGTCGCGGTCGATGCGGTTGACGAGTCCGCGCACGTCGTACTGGACGTACTCGAGGACCTCGGCCGCGGTGTCGCCGCGAATGACCTCGTCGATCCACCATCCGCCCTTCTCGTGGAGGTGGATGTGGACGACGTGCGTGTCGCCGAAGAGGTTGTGGAGGTCGCCGAGGGTTTCCTGGTACGCGCCGACGAGGAAGGCCGCGAGGTAGTACTCCTCACCGTCGCGGAGCGCATGCAGGTCGAGCGTGTGGCGCACGTCGCTGAGGTCGACGAAGCGGTCGATGCGTCCGTCGGAGTCGCACGTGATGTCGGCAAGCACGCCCTTGCACGCCGGCGCTTCGTCGAGGCGGTGGATGGGCATGATCGGGAAGAGCTGATCGATGGCCCAACTGTCGGGCAGCGACTGGAACACGGAGAAGTTCGCGAAGTACGTCTCGCTCAGGATCGACTCGAGGGCGAGCAGTTCCTCGGGCAGACTGTCGAGTTTCGACGCCAGGGCACGGACCTTCTGGCACGTCGCCGCGAAGAGCCGGTCGGCCAGGCCCCGCAGATGCAGCGGCAGGTAGCCGAGCCGGAACAGGAGCTGCGACTGCTCCCGCGCCTGCACGGCGTCGTGATAGCACTCCAGCAGACGCCGCTCGTTCACCGAGATGTACGCGTCGATCAGATCACGGATCGGCTGCGGCGCATGTTCGCCGAGCTGACGCGTGATCACCTCGTCGCCCAGCTCGTCGAGCCCGCAACGCCCGAGGATGTTGAAGACGAGCACGCTCTGGTAGGCCGCGATGGCGCGGCCGGACTCGCTGATGATCGTCGGGTGCTCGATCTCCCGTTCGTCGCACACGCTGCCGATGCGGTACACGACCTCGCTCGCGTACTCCTGGAGCCGGTAGTTCATGGACGAGTAGAAGTTCGTCTGGCTGCCGTCGTAGTCGACGCCCAGTCCGCCGCCGACGTCGATGTACTGGAGGCCGGCGCCCATCTGCTTGAGTTCGGCGTAGACGTACGCGAGTTCGCCGACCGCCTCCTTCACGCAGCCGATGTCGTTGAGCTGGCTGCCGGGATGACAGTGCACGAGCTGAAGGCAGTCCTCCATCCCGCGCTCCTTGAGCACGTTGAAGACGTCGAGCACCTCGCTCGCCGTGAGGCCGAACTTCGCCTTGACGCCGTTGGACTTCGCCCAGCGACCGGTCCCCTCGGCGGAAAGCTTGATGCGGACGCCGATGCGCGGGCGCACGTCGTACCGGGCCGCGTGCTTGAGGATCATCCGCAACTCATCGTAGTTCTCGATCACCGGGATGATCCGGCGCCCGAGCTTCGACGAGAGGATCACCGCCTCGAGGTACGCGTCGTCCTTGAACCCGTTGCAGATGATGAGCCGGTCCGGCGTCTCCGTCGTGAGCGCCATCACCGCGAGCAGTTCCGGCTTCGACCCGCACTCCAGACCGAAATCGAAGGGCTCGCCGTACCGGTAGACCTCCTCGACCACCGCCCGCTGCTGGTTCACCTTGATCGGGTACACCGCGGCGTACTGGCCCTTGTAGCCGTTCTCGCTCATCGCCGTCGCGAACGCCTCATGCATGTGCTTCAGACGATGGGCGAGGATGTCGGAGAACCGGATGAGGACCGGCGCCGTCAGATTCCGCTTCCGCAGACCCTCCACGACCTCGAAGAGATCGATCTCGGCCGCGTCGGTCGTGTCCGGGCGCACGATGACATGACCCTCGTCGCTGATGCCGAAGTACCCGGCGCCCCAGGCGTTGATCTGGTACAGCTCCGCAGCGTCGGCCGTGCTCCACTGCCCCAGGTTCTCGAGGGTGTCCATCGTCGTCATGCCTGTCATCACCTCCCGGGCATCCGGGTACATCGGGATCGGATCGGGATCGGATCGGGGGACGCGACGTCGACCGAAAGACGACGCCGCCACGCCCGACGCCCCAGGCGCCGGAGCCGCTATCGTAGGTCGATCCCTCGTCCCTGTCCCGGTTCGAACCGCAGGATCGATCACCCGACCCGTTGACCATCCCGGCCGGTGCTGCAAAGATCCCTCCGGCAAGCCGGAGTGGCGGAATTGGCAGACGCGACGGATTCAAAATCCGTTGCCCGCAAGGGCGTGTGGGTTCGAGTCCCACCTTCGGTATTCACGCGACGGCACGCCACCGGTCGGCACGCGGCCGGTCGACCCCCGACCCCACGTTCGGGACCTCCGACCGATTCGTCACGGGTCGGCGATGACGGCGATGGTCGTCACGGTCCCGTCCGACGCGCAGACACGACGCAGCCGCAATGTTGCTCCGTGGTCGGGCGATTCGAGCACGATGAGGTCGCCACGGGCGTCGAACGCAACCCCCACCGGTCCGTCGAACGTCGCCTCGGACGCCGGACCATCCGTCCCGCCGCGATCGCCCGTGCCCGCGACCGTCGTCGTCGCGCCGTCCGGCATCACGCGCCGCACCCGATGCGCCGTCGCGTCGGCGACGAGGATCACGCCGTCCGGACCCACGACGAGGCCCGACGCGCCCTCGAAGCGTGCCGCGGCACCGGTGCCGTCGACCGTCGCCCGGTCCGGTCCGCCGGCGATGGTCGTCACGGTCCCGTTGCGATCGATGCGCCGGATGCGACGCCCGTCGTCGGTGAGGTACAGCACGCCGTCCGCGGCGAGCGCGAACGACGCGACGTGCAGGTTGGCGAACTGCGCTTCGGCGCCGACGCCGTCACGGTCGCCGCGATGCCCGCCTGCCAGGCGCGTGATCGTGCCGTCCGGCGCGAAGCGTGCGAGGCCGACGTGCGGCGCGGACCCGGGATCGTCATCCGGCGCGACGCCGATGATCACGCCGCCCGCGTCGATCACGAACGGCTCGCCGCCCACCCCCACCCGCGCCGTCACGCCCGGCGGCGGGAACACCCGCTCCGGCGCTCCGGTCCGGGGAATCCGCCAGACGATCCCGTCGTCGCCCGCGGCATGGACCGCGTCCCGATACCGCACGAGATGATGCGGCACCCGCAGATGGTCGGGCTCGAAGGAGCCCGTCACGACCGGACGGGCGGCACCGGATGCATCCACCCGCCAGATCCGGTGACTCGGCCCGTACGTGATCCAGATCGATCCGTCCGCCTCCACGAGCAGGCCCGACCCCGGGTGGGCGACGGCAATGGAAGCACTCGCCCAGAGGGCGGCCGCGATGGCGACGGTCGCAACACGCCGATAATCGGATGTCATGGATGCCTCCGGTCCCGACCCCCATGGTAGCGCCGTCGCGTGCGGCGGGATCCATCGACATTCCGGGCGGCCTGTTCTTGATCCCCCGTCCCGGGCGGCCACAATGATCATGGATGATGCATTCGAACGTCGAAGATCAGGTCCTGATCGAGCGATGCCTGCGCGGCGACCAGCGGTCGTGGGACGAGCTCGTCGAGCGCTATGAGCGTCTCGTCTATTCCGTGCCCCGACGGTTCGGGCTCGGCGAGACCGATGCCGCGGACGTCTTCCAGCAGGTCTTCATCAACCTGTTCCGGCATCTCGAATCGGTGCGGGAGGTGGAGCGCCTGGCGGGCTGGCTGCTCACGACGGCCCAGCGGGAGACCTGGCGCGTCGGTCGACGCCGGCGATCCGATCACGCACTGCCCCACGATGTCGTCGACCTGGGCGGCCCCTCGGAGACCGACATCGTCCGGGCCGAGCGGCAGCAGCTCGTCCGGCGCGGCCTGGCGCAACTCGGCGGGCGCTGCGAGAAGCTCCTCACGGCCCTGTTCCTCGCCTCCGGTGCCCCGAACTACGAGGCCATCGCCGCCGAACTCGACATGAAGGTCGGAAGTATCGGACCCACCCGGGCCCGGTGCTTCGAGAAACTCGAACGAATCCTCGTCGACCTCGGGGTCGACGCCGAAGCCGGCGCGCACACCCCCGTCGACTGACCTGGACCGGCCTGGTCATGAAGGCCGGTTCACATTTCTGCGTCCCGATGTATCTGGAGGCCGCGGGCGTTCCTCTCGCAGGAGGCAGAGACCACAGGATTTCACCATGTCCGAACCGATCTCCGACATCCAGCTCCTCCAGTACGCGGCGGGCGAGACGACCGACGATGATGACCGCATCGGGGCCTGGATCGCGACGCACGCCGACGCCGCCGCCCTCGTGGCCCGATACCGAGACGTGGCCGATCTCGTCGCCGACGGCCTGGACGACGCGCCGCCGGCGGCGGTGCTCGAGGCGAAGGCCATCTTCGATCCGAGCCGCCTGCCCCGCCCCACCCGGTGGTGGGAGACGCTCCAGCAGGTCGTCGCCGACATTCTCTTCGACAGTCGGGCGCGGCCCGCGCTGGCCGGTATCCGGAGCGTCGGCGTCGCCTTCCAGATGACCTGTCAGATTCCGGACGTCGAGATCGATCTTCAGTTCGAGCCGGACGCCGAGGGCATGGTCGACGATGTCGCCTCGCGATGGACCATGCTCGGCCAGATCGCGATGCCCGACCGCCGGGACGCCGCCGGCCGTGGGTCCGACGATCAGGACATGGTGTCATGGGCGATCACGGACGCCGACGGCGTCGTCGTCGTCGACGGCCGCACGGATGAGCGGGGCACGTTCGCCGCGACCCTCGCGCCCGGCGTCTACACCCTCCACCTGGCCCTTGGCGATCGCAGCGTCCGGCAGGAGATCGCCATCCCGTGACCGGACCGCCCGCCAATCCGGAGGCCTTGCTGAGCGATCTGCTCGGATTGGCGCCGGAGGCGCGGGTCGATCGGATCCGCGCGGCGGGCGCGATCGACGACATCATGCTCGCCGTCGGCGAAGTCGTCGCCCAGCTCGCGTCGATCGACCTCGATCGAGCGCGGGTCGCCAACACGATGTACGACGATCTCGCGACGGCGCTGGGCTCGACCGCGGCCCAGGCCCGCTCGCGCTGGTCCCGCGCCCGCATGTGCGCGAACGAGGGACGATTCACCGACGCGCTGGACCTGGCCCGCGAGGCGACGACGCTCGCCGAGCGTCACGGGCACGACATCGAGGCCGCCCGGGCCCGCGTCGCGTCGATGCAGCCGCTCGGCGAACTCGGTCGTCTCGACGAGGCGCTGGACGCCGGTCGCGTGGCGTCGGATCGGCTGCTCGCGCTCGGCGAGCGTCGTCTCGGCGGTCTCGCGGCGATCAATCTCGGCATCGTCTCGAACCGCGCCGATCGGCCCGAGGAGGCGCTCGAGCACTTCGATCGCGCCGAGGCGGCGCTGCGGGATCATCCCGAGTGGATCGGAAACCTGTGGATCAACCGCGGCGAGGTCCTCGTCGTCCTGGGGCGATACCGCGAGGCCGAGACGGCCTACCGCACGGCGCTCGATCACCTCGACGCCCGGGGCGAGTCGTGGCTCGGCGCGCTGGCCGAGGGCAATCTCGCCGAACTCGCGATGCGCCAGGGCCGCCTGCACGAGGCGCTCTACCACTTCGAGCGCGCCCGACGCCGCTTCGAAGCCCAGTCCGCCCCCGCGCCGCTCGCCCGCCTGCTCGCCGAACAGGCGGAGGCGAAGGCGATGCTCGGACTCTCCGCCGAAGCCCTGCGCGACAACGCCGCCGCCCTGCCGCAACTCGACGCGAACGGTCAGGTCCAGGACGCCGGGCGCGCCCGACTGGAGCGCGCCCGGCTCCTTCTTCACCTGCGCCGGCCCGACGAGATCGGCACGCTGCTCGATGATGCCGCGGCAGCGTTCACGACGCTCGGCCATTCCACGTCCCTCGCCCGCGTGCGTCTCCTCGAAGCCGAACGACGCCTGCTGGCCGACGATGGCGCCGGCGCGATGGCGATCATCACCGAGGCGCAGCGAACGCTGATCGCCCGACCGGTCGAGCAGGCGTATGCCGCGCTGCTCGCGGGACGAGCGTCGCTCGCGCAAGGCGACCTCGACGGCGCGATCGTCGCGACGACCGCCGGACTCGAGGCCGCCCGGGAACTCGGACTCGCGACGTTCATCGCCGATCTGCTCGCGGCTCGCGCGGACGCGCATCGCCGTCGCGGCGACGTGAGCGCGGCCCGCACCGATCTCGGCGAAGCGATCGCGCACGTCGAACGGATCCGGGGCACGCTCCAGGCGGACCGGTTCCGTTCCGCGTACCTCGGTCACCACCTTCCGATCTACGAGACCCTGGTCGCGCTGCTGCTCGACCGGGCGACGCACGACGCGATCGCGGAGGCGTTCGCCGTCGCCGAGCAGGCCCGAAGCCGCTCGCTGCTCGACCTCGTCCGGCGCGCGATCGACTACGCGCTCGATGCCGCGCCGGCGGACGAACGCGAACGCGAACTGCACGACGAGATGCGCGCTCTCCGCGGCGAGATCAACGCGCTGTACAGCGAACTCGACGATCGGCCGGAGGACGGCACGCGCCGACCCCGCGCCGGCTGGTCGGTCGCGGTCGCGGACCGCGAGCGCCGGCTCCAGGCGATCGAGAGCCGCATCAGCGCGACGCGGGGCGTCGCCGGCCTCTACGCGCCGCCGGTCACCCATGCCCGCGCCTGTGATCTCGCTCGCGACGGCACCGCGATCCTCGCCTACTTCTCGGCCGGCGATGAACTTCTCGCCTTCGTGCTCCGCGACGGCGGATCGCGGGTCTACCGTCGGCTCGCGTCCCTGCCCGAGGTCCGCGACTGCGTCGCCCGTCTGCATTTCCAGATCACGCGGGCGCTGCGTCCGGGCGCGATGCCGGCGTGGAAGGCCGCGCGACTGCTCGACGACCAGCGGGCCGAACTCGAGCGGGCCGAGGCGTTGCTCCTGCGCCCGCTGCGGGCCGACCTGTCGGACGTGCGTCGGCTCATCGTGATCCCGCACGGGCCGCTCCATCTCGTCCCGATGCCCGCGCTGCACGACGGGCAGGGATATCTCGTCGAGTCGCACGAGGTCTGCTCGGCGCCGAGCGTGAGTCTGCTCGCCCATCTCCAGGAACTGGACGAAGGCGACGAGGCGACGGCGCATCGCGTCGTCGCCGGCGTCGCCGATGATGCCGCGCCGGAGATCGCCGACGAGGTCCGGACCATCGGTCGGCGTCTCGACGCCGACACGATCCTGCTCAACGACGACGCGACCGTCGACGCGGTCGTCGGCGCGGCGGCGTCGGCGGGCATCGTCCATCTCGCCTGTCACGGACGCTTCGATCCCAACCTGCCGCTCGACTCCGGCATCCGGCTGGCGGATCGGTGGCTCACCGTCCGCGATCTCTACGCGATGCGGTGGACGGCGTCGCTCGTGACCCTGAGCGGGTGCGAGACCGGTCGCGGGACGGTGCACGGCGGCGACGAGCTGGTCGGCATGCAGCGGGGCTTCTTCGCCGCCGGCGTGCGCTCCCTGCTCGTGAGTCTCTGGCGCGTCGACGACGCCAGCACGCGGACCCTCATGGACCGTTTCTACGACACCTGGCTCGGCGCTGACGGTCGGCCTCGAATGGACAAGGCGACGGCGCTGCGCCGCGCCCAACTGGACCTGCTTTCCGAACATCGGCACCCGGCCGCCTGGGCACCGTTCATCCTGGTGGGAAGATCATGATGCGTTCCTTCGTCACGTCACTCGGCTCCGTGGTCGGGTTGTTCATTCTCGCGCTCGCCCCGGCGCCGCACGCCGCGGCTCAGAACGCCGACCCGCCGGTCGTCGGACGCGCCATCGTGCGCGTTCCGGACGCTCCGGGCGGCGTGCACGACATCGACGCCTTCATCGCCGAGTTCGCGCAGGGCGAAGGCATCGTCATGACGATCGGCGACTCGATGCTGCGTCCCGCCGAGACGCCGCCCTTCTACGCCTACCTGCTGGAGTACCCCGCCCGCAACCAGGTCGAAGTGCAGCTCGCACTCGATCCCGAGAACCAGCCGAGCAGCGAGTACGAGCTGAGCGGCGCGATCGTCTGGGGCGAGGCGCTGTACGCGGGCGAGGCGTCCGAGGGCAAGTCGGGCAGCGCGTGGGTCGCCTCGCTCGATCCGGCCCACTTCACGAACCAGTATCCGATCGACCTCCTCGGACTCGATGCCGCGCACGACCGGTCGACCGGCCTCGGCGTCGTCGTCGCGATCATCGACTCCGGCATCGACATCGCGCATCCCGCGCTGGCCGGGCGGATCGCGCCGGGTGGCCTGAACCTCATCGACGGCACGCCGAACGTCGCGGACGTCGGCGACGGCGTCGACACCGACGGCGACCTGCTCGTCGACGAGATGGTCGGGCACGGCACGTTCGTCGCCGGTCTCGTCTCGCTCACCGCGCCGGACGCGAAACTCCTGCCGGTCAAGGTCCTCAACGGCGACGGCACGGGCGACGGCTGGATCGTCGCCAAGGGCATGATGTACGCCATCGACCGCGGCGTGGAGGTCATCAACCTCAGTCTCGGCTCGACGTACGACTCCGCGGCGATCGAAGACGCGATCGACATCGCGATGCAGCACGGCATCGTCGTCGTCTCCGCCGGCGGCAACCAGAACGAAGGCGAGGGCGACTTCGAGGAGTTCCCCGCCTCCAAGTCCGACGGCATGGGCGTCGCCGCGACGGACGCGAACGACATCAAGGCGACGTTCAGCAACTACAACGACAAGTTCTCCCTCAGCGCGCCCGGCGACAGCGTGCCCCAGGCCGGCGACCCGGACGGCTGGAATCCGACGAAGTCGATCTACAGCACGCTGCCCGGCGGCGGGTACGGCATCTGGGAAGGCACGAGCTTCTCCACCGCCTTCGTGTCCGGCGCGGCCGCGCTCATCCGCGCGCAGCACCCGGAGTGGAGCGCCTCGCTCACCACCGCCCTCAACGTGCAGGGCTATCTCGAAGGCACGGCGGTCGACATCTACCCGCAGAATCCGCAGTACGCCGACGACGAGTCGCTCGGCGTCGGACGCCTCAACGCCGCCGCCGCGACCATGATCTCGCCGCCCGCCCCCGCGCTCGGCGATCTCAACCGCGACGGATCGGTGAACGCCGACGATCTCGCCGTCATGCTCGCGGCATGGGGACTCACCCACTCCAGCGCCGATCTCGACGGCGACGGCATCGTCGGCCCGGCGGACCTCGCGATCCTGCTCGCCCAGTGGTCCTGACTCAACCCGACCGACCGCGTCCTCCCACCAATCCCCTGGCCCGCGCGACGGCCGGCGATCACCCGATCGCCGGTCGTCCACATCCGGCCGACGCTCACTCGTCCGACGCGATCACGCCGATCTCGGCCGCGGACGACCAGGCCCGCCCGTTCACCTCGGACCGTCCCACGAGCTTCACGTAGCGCGCCCGCACCGGCGCCGAGAACATGACGACCTGCTCGACCGGGTTGTTCTTCACGTTCGCGAACGTGCCGTCGGCGATGACGCTGCTCCACGTCGCGCCGTCGTCGCTCACTTCGAAGTCGTAGCGCACGATCGTGCCGTTGCCGGCGTCCGGACGCGGGAGGTAGGTGAAGCCCGACAGGTCGTGAGCCGCGCCGAGATCGATCGCGATGAAGTGCGGATGCGGCGGCGAGTCCGGATTCCACCGACTGTGCCAGAGCGTGTTCGGATCGCCGTCGATCGCCAGCGCCGCCGCCTCGCCCGGCGCCTGATCGCTGTCGACGGCGTGAATCCGCCAGTCCGTCGGCGCGAGCCCGAAGACCCGCGTCGCGACCA
>JAGQOI010000031.1 GCA_020427625.1 Phycisphaerales bacterium
CGTCGATGACGCGACCGGACGGTCGAGCACGAGGCGCCGACCCTCGCCGACCTGACGCAGCGGGCGCGCCTGGAGCGCGTGCACCTCGACCGGCGGCGTCTCGTACGGATGGAACTCGCGCAGCATGACGAGCGCGAGCGGCAACGACTCGCGCGAACAGACCATCTCGAGGCGGATCTCGTCGAGACGCTCGAGCCGCCCACGCTGGCCGACCGTCGGGTGCGTGCCCTCGTCGCCGCGGAACGTCCCGGTGCCGGCCGTCGCGAACGAGCATTGCGTGTACGCCTCGATGCGCCCGGCCCCGGCGGTGGAGAGCCCGTCGCGGATGCGGTCGACGGCGTCCGCCGGACAGAACGTGATGATCTTGCACGCCTCGGTCGTCGGCAGCGCCGTCGCCGGCGTGAGGGCGCGACGGTCGCCGGCGCCGAGACCGTCGGCAAGCCAGTCGTTCACGCCGCCCGGCGCGGCATCGAGGGCGGTGTGCGGGCTGTGGATCGCGATCCCCGCCCGAACCGCGCCGAGAACGAGACGCTGCTTCGGGTCCTCGTCGGTGAGTCGCCGGAACGGCGCGAAGAGAGGCGGATGGTAGGCGACGATCATCGAGACGCCGGCATCGACGGCCTCGGCGAGCACGGCGTCGGTGAGGTCGATCGTGAGCAAGACGCGCGCGGCGGCCCAGTCGCGGGCGCCGACGAGCAGGCCGACGTTGTCCCAGTCGGCGGCATGACGCGTCGGCGCGATCGTCGCGAGTGCGTCGGACACGGCGCCGACGGTCAACGGTCTGGAGGTGGAAGTCGTCATGGGCACTCTCGAAGGTCGGCGACGCAGGCGCCGATCGCGGGTCCGGGCGGCACCTCGCCGTCCGCGCCCATGGTAGCCGCGCGACGACGCGACCGGAGCACGTCGACCACGACCGCGAGATACACCGGCGTCCATGCCGCCCACGCGGCGCCGGCGGGCATCGTCCAGCCGGCGGGATCGCCGAGCGCGAGGTACCCCCACGAGATGGTCAGCGACGCGACCCACGGCGCCAGGCCGCCCGTGCGCGGGATGAGCATGAGCGCCCACAGCAGGTACCACGGATGCGCGGCCGCCGAGCACAGGACCATCGTGAACAGCAGGGTCCGCGCCGCCGGGAACAGCGCGGTCCGGCGCCGCCACACGATGATCCACACGACGAGCAGGACGGCGAGACCGACCCCCCGCGCGAGGCGCTCCTGCGGATCGTTCGACCATGACGGCAGCAGCGACTCGGTCAGGGCGAGCGCCGACTCGTACACGCTGCCGAAATGCGCCCACTTCAGCGAGAAGCGGGACACGCTCGACCACAGGTTCGCCAGGGCGGCACCGCCGTCGAAGAGGAAGAACGGCGCCGAGAGGACGAGCAGCGTCGCCGCGCCGAGCGCGGCACTGATCGTCCATCGGCACCAGGCGCGCCGGCGCAGCAGGAACGGCCAGAGCGGGAGCACGACCGGCTTCACCGCGACCGCCGCCGCGAACGGCACGGTCCACGCGAGCAGGTGGCGCGGCGAGCGGGTCACGACGATCATCGCGATGAGCAGCAGCGCGAGACCGATGACGTCCTGATGTCCCGATCCGGCGATCTCCGTCAGCGGGAGCGGATGCCAGGCGTACAGCGTCGCCAGCCAGGGCGATCGGGCGGCCATGCGCAACGTGACGAGGATGAGACCGATCACGAGCAGATCGAGACCCGCGAGCGTGCCCCGCATGACGTCGACGCCGGACTCGACGTCGCGGCGTTCGCCGATCGCGCGACCGACGAGTCCGAACACGACCTGCGTCCCGGGCAGATAGATCGTGGGCAGATCGGCGTTGTTCACGCGGGCGAGAAGGTCCGCCTCGCCCGGCCACGCGGGCGGCGCGCCGCGCCCCAGAGCCCGGAGTCGTTCGGCGGGA
>JAGQOI010000327.1 GCA_020427625.1 Phycisphaerales bacterium
CGGGGTGCTTCCGGCGCAGAAGCTGGCGCAGACTCGACCCGGCGCGCGAGGCGCGCTGCTGTTCCACGCCTGCGTGCCGATCGCCGAGTTCGGTCGCGCCTGGCCGGTCGACGTACCCGTGCAGGTGCACGCCATGGAGAACGACCCGTTCTTCGTCGATGAGGGCGACCTCGCCGCGGCGCACGCGCTGGTCGACGCGGCCGCGCACGCCGAACTGGTGCTCTATCCCGGTCATCAGCACCTCTTCGCCGACGCGAGTCTGCCGTCGTACGATCGACCGGCCGCCGCGCGGCTCATCCGGCGCACGCTCGACTTCCTCGCCGGATGCTGAGTGCGCAGGCGGTCCGGACGGAACGGCCGCGCTCGACCCGGCGCGCCGTCAGCGCCCCACCCGCTGGATGTGCTCGCGCAACTCCGGAAACCCGGGCATCGTCTCGAAGAATCGGATCTTTCTGGCGACCAGCGACTCGTCGCGCGGCAGTTCGGGCGCCAGGAGGAACGTCGTGAACGTCTCGACGACCTCCTCATCGCCGCCGACGCGCTCGGCGTACGACGTCACGAAGTCGCCGCTCAGGCGTGGCGAGCCGTCTTCGGGATAGTCGTCCGGCTGTTCGCGCCGCGCCGGCTGCGGCACCTGGTCACCGTCGAACTGCTGCGAGAAGAGCTCGATGGCGTTCGTCCGAAGACAGATGTAGTGCCCCATCTCATGGACGAGCGTCCAGTCCAGCGTTCCCCGGCGCGGCGTGAAGGGTCGGTGGGGATCGTTCAGATCCTTCTCTTCCGCCGCGAGGTACCCGGCGATCGAGAGTCGAAACCCGGCGCGACCGACGTCGTTGGCGCCGCTGCCGTCGAACCGGCCCGCCCAGCGACGACCGCTCTGGATGTTGAACTGCACGATGAGCTTGCGGTAGCTGAGCGGGAAGCCGGTCGTGAGGCGCGACCAGCACGCGATGCCCAAATCGCCGGCGGCGTCGTCACGCAGGTGCTTGCCGACGAGGCGATCGTCGACGACTTCGAACACGGCGAGGTACGCCGCGTCCGCACGCTCGAGCGCCGCATCGTCGGGGATGGATGCCGCGGTCGCCTGAGTCGGACGCGGCGGCGCGGTTCGCGCCGCGAGCAGCGTCGCGGCGGCGGTGCACAGGATGAGTGCAGCAGCCAGTGACCATCGCGGCATCGTCGACCTCCTTCGGTACGGCTCGGCGGTCATCGCGCGCACGCTCGCGCTTCGTTCCGCCGCCGAGATGTGGGCATTCTAGCCGGGCGAATCGCGGTGTCCCCGATCGCCATGCGCGGCCGGAGCCGGCGGGCCCGGTACGATGTGGTCGTGACCGTTCACGCATCATGGTCGACGTTCGGACGCATGGCGCGGCTCGGCGCGATCGCGGTCGCCGGCGGCCTGCTGATGGCCGGGCCGGCGATCCACAGCGAGCTGGACAACGCGGGCGCCGCGATGCTGCGCGTCGTGGTCGGGCTCGTCGTCGGTGCGATCGGCGCGCCGATGTTCATCGTCGTCGCCTGGCGCAAGCCGGTCGTACCGGCGGCGGTGTCGATGTTCGTCCCCCCGATCGGCGCCGCCATCATCGTGAGCCTCGCCTGGTCGGACGACTACAGCCTGACGCACCTCGCGGTGCCCCTGACGTACGTGACGGCCGTCGTGACCCGGGTCGTCGTCCGGGATCGCGCACCGGTCGCGGGCGCCTGTCCGACGTGCGCCTACGACCTCCGCGCGCATGCGGACGCCCGGTGTCCCGAATGCGGCGCGGCACCGGACGCGCCCGGGCATGCCGTGGCGCGCCGAGGGCGGCGGATCCGGCACGGCGCGGTGCTCCTGGCCGTGATGGGCGCGGGCGGCGTGCTGCACCTGCTCTTCATCCGGGGTCTGCTGAGTCTCGGGTGACGGAGCGTCCAGGGCGCCGGGAATCCATCCCCAACGAGTTGCAGATCGAACTCGTGACGGCAGCGTCTGGTCGCCCGACGAGCTGAAGCGCAACGCAATGAGGTCGAGCGGCCGACCGCGCCGTCGGGGCGGTTGCGCCTCATGCGGTCGATCGTGAATGACCTGCTGCATCCATGGACGGCCGCGGCTCGAAACCGGGATGTCGCGACGCCCGGTCGTCCGCGTTCGTGCGTGCGGGTGTCGACGACGGACGCGCGGGGGTCGGGCTGTTTCCTGGCCCGGGGTGATCGCCGCGTGTGCACCGGCCCGTCGTGGCGACCGCACCCTTGTGAAAGGTCTCCGAATGTCCAAGCGTCGTACCGGCAAGATCCTGTTCATGGCTGCCGCCGGAGCATCGTTCATCCTTTCGGTGGCGCTGTGGTTCGGCGGTGATCGCGAGCGCGGCCAGTTCGTCGGGTTGTGGGTGCCGAGCATTCTTGCCCTCGGCGCGCTCGTCATGAGCGAAAGTCGAGGCACGTCATGAACCTGTCGGACATCCTCATCTTCGTGCTCGGCGTCATCGTGACGATCGTGACGGTGTCGGCAGTCGTGGTCATCGGGCGTTCCGAGGCTCAGGACCTGGCCGACGAGCGAGAGGACCGCGCGCCACCGTCGTCATCTGCCGCCGCGTCGTGAGCCGTCGCGGCGACGCGAATCATGGCGCCGGCGGCATCACGCCCGTCGCCAGCCAGTGGGCGCACTCCGGTCCGAGTTCGCGCACCGCCCGTGTTTCGTAGGCCGCGATCTCGTCCGGAGTCAGCGTGTCTCGCCAGCGCCCGTTGATGCCGCGATGGATGAAGACCTCGGCTCCCGCGTCCCAGAAGGCGCCGCCGAGGGGCACGGCCCTGGTCGCGTTGCGCTTCATCCAGTCGAACGAGCAGTGTTCGAGGATGCGGGTCCAGGTCGATTCGTCGATCGGGATTCCGAGGAACGCGGCGATGCGCCGGATCTCGCCCGGCAGGTCGGCCTTGAGCGCGGCGAAGTGCACGAAGCACACGTTCGGGCGCGTGCGGATCGTCCACCAGGATCGGACGTTCTCCCACAGCGACCAGAACGGGTATCCGTCGCCGTCGAACCAGTCGCGCCAGTACCGGCGGATGTCGTCGGGCGGCGGCTCGATGGGCGGGCCGATGCGCCCGGGCGTGTCGTTCAGGGCCGCGTACCAGGTCGCGTTCGCGTTGGCGTGATGGTTGTACAGGCTCCAGACGACGTCACGTCCATCGCGTCCGATGTAGACGTACTTCGCGTCCGGCGAGAACACGAGGGCGTCGAGCGGCAGGTGCGTCTTCAGGAAGCGTCGGTGGGTCTGGGCCTCCACCGCCGGCAGCTTGATCGCTTTGGGCGGGACGCGCAGGTCGAGCCAGGGGGAGAGATCGGCGACGGCGATGTCGGGGTCGCCGCCGAACAGGAGCTGGGCGATGATCTGCTGCATCCAGGTCGTGCCGGACTTCGCATAGGTCGAGATGATGATGTCATCGTCGCGGAACCGGAAGTCGTTCCAGATCGTGGAGTCGAAGTGGTGGCTGTGCAGTTCCCGGGTCTTGCGGGGCAGCGGAGCGACGTCGGTCACGGGGGAATCTCCTCGGGGACTCCGGGCGGGCCCGCGGGCCCGCCGCTCCGGTGGGCGTCCGGGGGGCGTCCGGGGGGTGTCCGGGGGTGACCCCGGCGGCTTGATGATACCGCGCCCGTTCCGGACGACTTCGGGCCCGGGATCGACCGTCGGGTCGGACCCGCCTACGATGACGCCCGCCGATCGGGATCAGTCGACGCGCGTCTGCGTCGCGATGACCACGACGGCGGGCCTCTCTTGCGCGACACGGGCCGACGCCATGTCCCGTCGCAGGACGCTTGGTGCGACCTGCGGTCCGACCGGGACCAGCGCGGCTGCTCCGCTCGCCTCTTCAGAACCAGGCATTCCATGTCCATTGAAACCGTGCTTCGCTTCGCCCAACTCGGGCTGGCCGCTCCGATCCTCCAGGCCATCGACGACGTCGGCTACGAGTCGCCGTCACCGATCCAGGCGGCGAGCATTCCGACGATGCTCGCCGGTCGGGACCTGCTCGGGCAGGCGCAGACCGGGACGGGCAAGACCGCCGCGTTCGCGCTGCCGATCCTCTGCCGCGTCGACACCCGGCGGCGCGACACCCAGGCCCTCATCCTCACGCCGACCCGCGAACTCGCGATCCAGGTCGCCGAGGCGATCCACACGTACGGGCGCCATCTCGACGGTCTGCACGTCCTGCCCGTCTACGGCGGTCAGCACATCGGCGCGCAGCTCCGTCCGCTCCAGCGCGGCGTGCACATCGTCGTCGGCACGCCGGGCCGGATCATCGACCATCTCGAGCGCGGCACGTTGAAGCTCGACACCATCGAGACCGTCGTGCTCGACGAGGCCGACGAGATGCTCCGCATGGGGTTCATCGAGGACGTGAACCGCATTCTCGACGAGATGCCCGACACGAAGCAGGTCGCGCTGTTCTCCGCGACGATGCCGCCGGAGGTCCGCCGCATCGCGGACAAGCACCTCAAGAGTCCGGAAGTGATCACGATCGAGACCGCGACGACGACGGTGGACACCGTGCGCCAGCGGTACCTCATCGCGCCCTGGCGACAGAAGCTCGATGCGATGACCCGCATCCTCGAGACCACCGACTTCAACGCGATGCTGATCTTCGTGCGCACCAAGGTCGCGACGCTGGAGTTGAGCGAGAAGCTCGAAGCGCGCGGGCACGCCAGCGCACCGCTGAACGGCGACATGACCCAGATCCTCCGCGAGCGCACCGTGCAGCGCCTCCGCGACGGATCGCTTGACATCGTCGTCGCGACCGACGTCGCCGCCCGCGGGCTCGACGTCGGTCGCATCACGCACGTCGTGAACTACGACATTCCCAACGACACCGAGGCGTACGTCCATCGGATCGGGCGCACCGGACGGGCGGGGCGCGACGGCGAGGCGATCCTCCTCGTCCAGCCGCGCGAGAAGCGGATGCTTCGGACCATCGAACGGGCGACGGGACAGCTCATCACGCCGATGCAGTTGCCGAGCTCGGCCGCGGTGACCGACCGGCGCGTCGCATTGTTCAAGCAGACCGTGAACGAGGCGATCGAGTCGCAGGAACTCGGGTTCTTTCGCGAGGTGCTCGGCACCCTGCGCGACGAGCACGGACACGCGATGGACGACATCGCCGCCGCCCTCGCGTTCCTCGTGCAGCAGGATCGCCCGCTCCAGTCCGTGGAGCCGGCGCCCGAGCCCTTCGAACGGCGCGAGCGTGACCCCCAACGTTCCGACGCCGGCGGCGGACGCACGCCCAACGTAGATCACGACGAGCCGCTGCTGGAGGGCATGGCGCGGTATCGGCTCGAGGTCGGTCAGGATCACGGCGTGCAGCCGAAGCACATCGTCGGCGCGATCGCGAACGAGACCGGTCTCGACGGGCGAAGCATCGGCCGCATCACCGTGAACGACGTCTACACCATCCTCGACATGCCCGCGGACATGCCGGGATCGATCTTCGAGATCCTTCAGGACGTCGAGATCTTCGGACACCCGCTGCGCCTCAGCACGGTCGAAGGGACGCGGGCCGACAACTCGGCGGCGCACCGAGCGCCGACGAAGTCCGGCGGATCCGCCAAGGGCGGGAAGCACCTCAAGGCGTCGAAGGGCGGGAAGGCGACCAAGGGCGCCAAGGCCGGGAAGATCGACACCTTCGCGAAGGGCGGGAAGTCGAAGGGCAAGCCGAAGAAGTCGAAGTCGCATCGGGATTGATGACGCCGCCGCGCCGGCCTCGTGCGGACGAGCGGCCGCGATGGTGTGCACCGCGACGCCGTCGTCAGGTCGCGACGCCGAAGCGCGCCCCGGAAGGTGACCGTGGGATGGCCTACCGGTCGGGGACGGGCGGCACGACATCGGTCTGGAGGGCGGGAATCGCCGCGGGGACGGGACGCGCCTCGACCCCGAGTTCGTCGAGCAGGATGTTGCGGGCCTGGGCGATCGCGGCGGTCTTGAAGAACGCGATGTCCCGATTGCAGCCCTGTCGACCGAATCCGCAGTCGGTGGACAGGATGAGCTGGCCGGGATCGATGTGCTTCAGCGCCAGGCGGCCTCGCGCGGCGACCTCTTCGGGCCGATCGACCTGGAGCGTGCGATGGCTCACGACGCCGACGGCGATCTTCTTCGGCAGGCGGCCCTTCAGGCCGGCGAACATCTCGATCTCGCGGAAGTTGCGGTCGGTCATCTCGACCGTCCACACGTCGCCCTTGAGCGCGTGCATGTAGAGTTCGAACGACTCGCGGTAGCTGTCGTTGTCGATCACCCGCTGCATGTTCGGGTTGCCCCAGCAGGTGTGAATCCAGATCTCGACGTCGTCGAGACCTTCGACCTCGCGATTGAAGGCCTCGACCATGAACGTCACCTCTTCGCTGGCCGCGCCGTAGGTGTTCGCCCAGAAGTGCAGCGTCGGTTCCTCGATCTGGATGCAGCGACAGCCGGCGTCGCGGAGCGCGAGCAACTCCTTGTTCATCGCCTCCGCCATGTCCCAGATGACCTGCCGGTGATCGGTGTACGCGTCGGTGTAGAGATCGAGGAACAGGCCCATGACCTGCGAACAGCACGTGCCGAAGCGGACCGGCCGGTTCGCCCGCGCCTGCGCGAGACGCCAGATCTTCGCGTAGTCGAGCGGACGATGCTCGATCCGGTCGACCACCCGCGGCCAGCGCCAGCCGGTGTAGATCTCGTTCAGCAGCGTGCCCGGCGGATAGCGCAGCCACGGCGAACGCGTCGCGTCCGACTGGAGGTAGTCGCCGTCGAGACCCGCCCAGCGCTGGAGCGGATAGTGATGCCACGAGCGGCCGGCCATGTCGTCGTCGCAGTGCAGGTCGCCGTGCGTGACGATGTCGAGGCCGGCCCGCTGCTCGTCCGCGATGACGACCGACAGCGCGTCGGTGAACTTCTCGCGATACCGCGTGTCCATCATGCAGGAGTCGAGCGGGCGTCCCCACATGCTGGCATCGAACCAGCGTGGGCGCGGCCACGACCCGGTGACGGTCGCGGGAAGAACCATGTCGCGCGTGACGGTGAGCATGGTGGCGGGACCCGTGCGATGGGGAGAGACGTGACGATCGGTCCGACCGGCGCAGCATAGCCGGAAGTCGGTGGCGGCGCGACGGCGCTCACACGTCGAAGACGGCGAGATCCTCGCCGACCGTGATGCGACCGTCGTAGGATCGCGCGACGTCGGCCCGGAGCGCGTCGAGCATCCCGGGTCCGCGGACGCGCATGCTCAGGTGCGTCAGGACGACGTGCTTCACGCCGGCCGCGGCCGCGAGCGGGCCGATCTGACCCGCCGACGGCAGCGTGCGTTCGGTCATGGCGCCGACGGCGGGATCCGCGACGGCGGATTCCGGGAAGTGACAGCACTGCACGAGCAGGTCGGCGTCGCGGGCGAGGTCGACGAGGCCCGGGCACGGCACGGTGTCGCCGCTGATCACCACGACCCGCCCGTC
>JAGQOI010000328.1 GCA_020427625.1 Phycisphaerales bacterium
ACTCGACGGTGCCGATCGGCACGGTGCCGATCTACTCGATGATCATCGGCCGCAAGCTCGAGGACCTCGACCGCGACATCGTGCTCGACACGCTCCGGCACCAGGCGGAGCAGGGCGTCGACTACTTCACGATTCACGCCGGCGTGCGGCGCGGGCATCTGAAGTTCGTGAAGGACCGGCTCATCGGCATCGTCTCGCGCGGCGGGTCGCTGCTCGCCAAGTGGATGCTCGTCCACAACCGCGAGAACCTCATGTACGAGATGTGGGACGACATCTGCCGCCTCATGCGCGAGTACGACGTGTCGTTCTCGATCGGCGACGGTCTGCGGCCGGGCGGTCTCGCCGACGCGACGGACCAGGCGCAGCTCGCGGAACTGGAGACGATCGGCGAACTCACGGAACGGGCCTGGCGGCACGGCGTGCAGGTCATGGTCGAGGGTCCGGGTCACGTCCCGCTCGATCAGATCGAATACAACATGAAGCTCCAGCGGCGACTGTGTCACGGCGCGCCGTTCTACGTGCTCGGGCCGCTCGTCACGGACATCTTCCCCGGGTACGACCACATCACGTCCTGCATCGGCGCGACGAACGCCGCGTATCACGGCGCAGCCATGCTGTGCTACGTCACGCCGAAGGAGCATCTCGGCCTGCCGAAGAAGGACGACGTGAAGCAGGGCTGCATCGCGTACCGGATCGCCGCCCATGCCGCCGACGTCGCGCTGGGCATTCCGGGCACGCGGGACCGGGACGACGAGTTGACGAAGGCGAGAGCCGCGCTGAACTGGGAGCGTCACTTCGAACTCTCGTTCGACCCCGACACCGCGCGGGCCTATCACGACGAGGACCTCGACGTCGACACGGACTTCTGCGCGATGTGCGGGCACGACTGGTGCTCGGTGCGCATCAGCAAGGAGATCACCGAGTTCATCTCCGGCAAGGATCCCGACTACGCGTGGGACAAGCCGAGCCGCACGGCCGCCCTGTCGGACGAGCAGCGCCGGATCCTCGAACAGCGTGGCGTGCTGAGTCCGGAGGAGATTCATCGTCTCGCGAGCAAGACGAAGAAGGCGGTCGGCGCCGACGCCGACAAGGCGTCGTGTCACAGCGACTACGTCGATCCCGACGAGGCGAAGCGTCTCCAGGCGGAGAAGAACCTCGTGCAGCTCAACACGGCGCCGGCGCACAACATTCCGAAGCACGATTCGGTGATCTGAGTCCCGCGCCGGATCGGAGGCATCGAGCGGCGAAGTTCGCGAGGTCGCCGGCATCCCGTCGCCGCATCGAGCCGCGGCACGAACGACAGCGGGCGCGAACCACGGCATGGTCCGCCCCCGCTGGGATTGGGTGCATCGCGTCGACCCGAGGGACTCAGCCCCAGGCGCCGAGGAGGATGGCGAGGTCGCCGGGTCCGACCGTGCCGTCACCGTCGAGGTCGGCCGGGCAGCCCGGGCAGGGTCCCCAGGCGGAGAGCAGCATCGCGAGATCCGCGGCATCGACGATGCCGTTGCCGTCGAGATCCGGCGTCGGCCCGCCGACCTCGCAGGTGTTGTTCACGAGGACCGAGATCGTGCCGGCGTTCTTGTTCGCGGTCGCGAGGTCCATGAGCCCGTCGCCGTCGAGATCGCCCATCTTCAGCGTCTCGGGATTGGCGCCGCACGGGCGGAGCATCGCCGGCCCGAACGTTCCGCCGCCGAGGTTGCGGAGCAGGGAGATGGTGTTCGAGTCCTGGTTGGCGAGGGCGAGGTCGAGCAGGCCGTCGCAGTCCATGTCGGTCGCGACGACGCCCGACGTGCCGACGCCGCTCGTGTTGAAGGCGAACGGACCGGCGAAGCTCGCGCCGCCGCCGTTGTTCATGAACGTGACCGCGTTGTTCACGCCGACGTTGTCGTCCTCGGCGCCGGTCGCGAGATCCATGTCGCCGTCGTTGTCGAGATCGGCGATCGTCACGCCCTCGGCCTGGTTCGGCGCCGTCGACAGCACGTGCCAGGTCGTGAACGTGCCGCGATCGTTGCGGAAGAGGCGCACGTTGAACGCGTCGTTGTTCGTGACGGCGACGTCGAGATCGCCGTCGCCGTCGAGATCACCGAACGTCGCGGCACGGGGTTCACCGGCAGACGCGAGGGTGATGCTCTCGAAGGTCGCCGCGCCGTTGTTGCGAAGCACCGTCGCGGTGTTCGAGCCACGGTTCGCGACGACGAGGTCGAGGTCGCCGTCGCCGTCCATGTCGGCCATGTCCATCCCGCGGCCGTTACCGCCGATCGACGCGCTCGATCCCTCGACGAACGTGAGTCCGCCCTGGTTGAGGTAGACGCGCACGACCGCGAGAGCGCGGAGAATCACCGCGAGGTCCTCGTCGCCGTCGCCGTCGAGATCGCCGATGAGGACCTCCTCCGGCTGGGACTGGGGCGGCACGACCACGACCGGGCCGGCGGTGAAGCCGCCCGCACCGTCGTTGATGAGGACCTGGATGCGATCGGGCAGCCGGATGCCGGTCGCGAGATCGCGGTCGCCGTCGCCGTCGAGATCGCCGATCCCCACGCCGCCGGGTTGTGAACCGGCGGTGATGCTGGCGGTCGGTGCGAAGTCGAACTGGGCGGATGACGCGGCGGTGATCGTGAGGGCGGCGGTCGCGGCGGCGATGATGAATCGTGCAGTGCGCATGGCAGGGTCTCCGTGCACCGGCGTCGCGGCGACATGCCACGGGCGGGCGTCTGACCCCGAAGAGCGCACGGCGTCACGGCGCGATACACGCGGCCGCGACATTTCTCGTCGGATCACATCAGTCGCGGAGGAAGACCCACTCGCGCTCGGACGACCGCTGCGCATCGAAGCGGTACCCGTCGACATCGAACGCCCGAAGTCCGGCCGGGGACTTCAGGCGGTGCTCGACGGCGTAGCGCGCCATCAGGCCACGGGCCTTCTTCGCGGCGAACGAGATGACCTGGTACGACGTCCCGCGCTTCTCCCGGAACACGGGCTTGATGACGGCGCCGGGCAGGCGGTCCGGGCGGATGACGCCGAAGTATTCGTCGGACGCGAGGTTCACGAGCGTCGCGTCCGGGTGCGTTGCGAGGTCTCTTGCGATCGCCTTCGTGGGACGCGCGCCCCAGAAGTCGCACAACCCGTCGAACGCATCGGTGCGCCAGCGGACACCCATCTCGAGGCGGTACGGCTTGATGAGATCGAGCGGCCGGAGCACGCCGTACAGACCGGAGAGGATCCGGATGTGCGCCTGGGCCCATCGATACTCGGCGGCACGCCACGTCGACGCGTCGAGGCCGGTGTAGACGTCGCCGTCGAACACGGCCGCGGCAACCCGGGCGTTGTCGGCGCGATGCGGCTTCGTCCAGCGCCGGAATCGCTCGACGTTGAGCGCGGCGAGGGCCGGGCTGATGGACATGAGGCGCTGGAGGTCGGCGGCGTCGAGGGCCTTCGCGTGGCGCACGAGCGTCGCGGCGGCGGCGAGGAACTCGGGCCGGGTCGGCGTCACCGACGCAGGCCAGGCCCGCTGCTCGTCGAGTGATTTCGCGGGGGAGAGGACGAGGATCATCGGCTCAGTCGTCGTCCTCGTCGTCGGCGCGCTCGTGCACCTCGATGAGGTGGAAGCCGAACTGCGTCTTCACGGGATCGGACACCGTACCGACGGCGAGGTCGCCGAACACGACGGCGTCGAACTCGGGCACCATGTCGCCTTCGCCGAACTCGCCGAGCGAGCCGCCGGTCTGGCCGGAGGGGCACTTCGAGTGTTCGCGGGCCACGGCCTCGAAGTCGGCGCCCGCATCGATCTTCGCCTTGAGCGTCGCCGCCTCGTCTTCGGTGGGCACGAGAATGTGACTGGCCACTGCACGCCGCATGGTCGGGCTCCTTTCGAACCGTGGTCGCGATACTGTACCGTCAACCGGCGGGCCGGAGGCGCAGGAGCACGTCGCCGGCCGCGCTGCGGATCTCCAGCGCCGTCACCGTGCCGCCGGCGTCGCGACGAAACCGCAGGCGTACCTGCCGGCCCGTTTCCGGATCGACGGCGACCAATGCACCGCGTCCGGTCGGATAGGCCCCGAATTCGCGGGCGTATCGAGCGACGAACCCGATGCGGAACAGCGCGTCCCCGGTCCAGTGGAGCGCCATCGCGACACGGCCGTCACGCCCGACGAAGCGCACCGTCGTCGTCGACGCGGGGCCGGCCGTCGTGGTGCCCATCACCTCCACCGGACCGAGCGGCCCGAGCGGCGCGAGGCGCTCCCGCAGGTGCGCCCCCAGCCGCTCCGGCCAGTCGAGCGGAATGCCCGCGCCCACGACCTCGCGCATCGGCTCGCCGTCGCCGTCGATGA
>JAGQOI010000329.1 GCA_020427625.1 Phycisphaerales bacterium
CTCGTCCATCCACTTGAGCACCAGGTCGACGACGGTGACGGCGCCGGTGTCCACGGCGAGCTCGATCGGCGTTCGACCCTGACCGTCCCGTTTCCCCAGCGCGGTGGCAAGTCCGGCCTTGCCGCGAAGCGCGTTCCCGACGGCCTCGACGATCGACTCCGACACCGAGGTGGCGCCGAGCGCGACATGCAGCAGCGTGCCCTGACTCGCGGAGCACTCCAGCGAGACGTCGCGATCGATCAGCGCCCTCACCAGCGGTTCCGTCGACCGCGTCACGGCATGCTCCAGCGCGGCGACCTTCGACGAGGTTGCCTCATCGCCCATGGCAAATGGAGTGTCGAGGTCGGCCTTCAGGGCATCGAGGAGCGCCGGATCGTACGGTTCGTCACGGAACAGCGCCCGGAGCGAGTCCACCACCAGCCGCTCACGAAGCGATGACGTCTTCGCATGGTCCAGAAGCTGCACCGGATAGAGTCGCCCGGAGCCGTCCGCGATGGGGTCGACGGACAGTCCGGGCTTCGCGTCGAGCAGCACGGTCGCAACGCCCTCCGAGCCCGCGCGCAGCGCCGATTCGAACGGGGCTTGATTCAGCAGCTGCCGATCCGCGTCCAGGAGCGTCCTTGCCATCGTCGACGCCGCCGCGGCATCGACGACCGAAGGGAGTTCGCCGCTCCGAGCCAGAACGTCAAGCGGCCTCTTGAGCGATCCGTCGAGCGACCCGGCCGCCACCTTCTCGCGTATGACGAGATTGAGCAGCTCCGCGCACGTCGGCGAAGGCTTCTCACAAAGCATCTCCAGAATAGTGGAACCGTCCTCTCGCACGGGCTGGAGAATCACGTCCTCGGTGCACGCCGCGGAGTTCACCAGGATGCTCACCGTCTCCCAATCCGGCGCGGCCAGTTGGAGTGGCGATCGTCCCGCGGTGTCGCGGATCTTGAGGTACGTGGCATCGCACTGGTCGCTCCCGACGAGTCGCCTCACCACCTCGACATGTCCCGCGGCCAGGGCATCGGTCAGCGGCGAGCCCCGGCCGTCCTCACCCGCCGCCCAGCCGCCGTCTCGCCCCAGCAGGACGTCCACCATCGCCGCATGACCGTGGGTGGCCGCGATGCGCAGCGGCGGCGTCCCCTCAGCATTCAGCAGACCGGGATCGGCCTCAAGCAGGCGTTCGACCGCATCCACATCGCCGTCTTGCACGGCCCGACGGAAGGCGCGGGCATTCGTCGCACTTCGCCACGCCGCGATGCTGCTGACGGTGCCGTCGAGTCCTCGTTCCCGAGCCGCGTCCTCGGCACGCTGCGCCTGCACGTCGTCGAAGCGATCCGTGTCGAGCAGTCTCGCCACCACCTCGACGTGCCCGAGCCGAGCCGCGGTCACGAGCGTTGATTCGCCCGCGGCGTCCGATTCGAGCACCGAGTCCGGCGCGGCTCGGATGAGTTGATCCACGATCTCCACGCGCCCGTCGCGCACGGCCATCCGCATCGGCGAGAAGCCCGACTCGTCGATCGTCGAAGGATCGGCGCCCCGGGCGAGCAGACGACCGACGGTCGAGGCATGTCCGGCCTGCACCGCCGCCAGGAGCGGCGTGGTTCCGGACGGGATCTCGCGTTCCACGAAGTCGAAGTATCCGGCGGGGACCGGGCCTGTCGTGGCCCGATCGATCTCCGCTCCGCGGTCGAGCAACGAATCAACCAGCTTCGTCGAGCCACGGTACGCGGCGACGTGCAGGGCGCTGATGCTCGATCCACTCACGGTCGCGCGTACGAGGTGCGGCTCGCGCCCGATCTGGTCGATGACCGTCTCGCGATCATCGTTCGCGACGGCGACGATGAAGGTGTCGAAGGTGATGAGCGACCATACCCCCGATCCGGACTCGAGCGATGCCGGATCCACGTCCGAGACACGCGCTCCGTGCCGGATCAGCGCGGCGACGAGCGCGATGTTGTGGTCGTCGTTCTCGCCGGCCACGCCGAGTTCGGCGATCCGGACGAGCGGCGGCTTGCCGGTCACCGGGTCGCGATGGTTCGGATCGGCGCCCGCCTCGACGAGCCGGGTCGCGAGCAGGCGATCCGGATGCTGCATCGCGAGATCGAGCGCCGTTCGGCTGTCGGTCCGTTCATCCGAGGCGTTGAGCAGTTCAGGGTGCGAGACCAGCAGGTCCCCCACTTCCGCGACCCGATTCGCCGCCGCGGCATCGAACCACCGGTCCTGGAGCGTCGGCCGGTTCAGGA
>JAGQOI010000330.1 GCA_020427625.1 Phycisphaerales bacterium
AGTTCAGGCGCAGGCCGGCATCACCGGCGCCCGCGGCCCGCGCCCGGGCGCCGAGCATCTGCTGACCGGCGCGCTGGATCGTCTCGCGGCGGTGAAGGGTCGTCCCGCCCTGTACCCCTACGTCGGTTCCGGCGTCGGTCACGGTCCGCTCGTCGAGCTGATGGACGGTTCGGTGAAGTGGGACATGATCAACGGCATCGGCGTGCACATGTTCGGGCACGGCGATCCGGAGCTCGTGCGGGTGGCGCTGCGGGCGTCGATGAGCGACGTCGTGATGCAGGGCAATCTCCAGTTCAACGAGGATTCGATCGCCTTCGGCGAGCTCCTCGTCAGGGAGGCGGGCAAGGCGTCGGCGATCCGGCATGCGTTCATCACGAACTCCGGCGCGATGTCGAACGAGTCGGCGCTCAAGGTGTGCTTCCAGAAGAACGCGCCGGCGAGCCGCGTGATCGCGTTCTCCAACTGCTTCATGGGTCGCTCGACGGCGATGGCGCAGATCGGCGATTCCGCGGGCGGGCGCGTGGGCATTCCGTTGAACGTGCTCGTCGACTACATGCCGTTCTTCGATCCGGAGGATCCGGAGGGCTCGACGCGCTACGCGGTGCGTCGTCTGGAGGAGTACATCGAGCGCTATCCGCGCCAGCACGCGTGCTTCGTGATGGAGCTCGTGCAGGGCGAGGGCGGATTCAACGTCGCGCCGCGCGAGTTCTTCGAGCCGCTCATGAAGCTCTGCCGCCAGCATCGCATCGCGGTGTGGGCCGACGAGGTGCAGACGTTCGGTCGGACCGAGGAGATGTACCACTACCACCACCTCGGGCTCGGCGAGTACGTCGACGTCGTGACGATCGGCAAGATGAGCCAGGTCTGCGCGTGCCTGTTCACCGAGGCGTACGCGCCGAAGCCGGGATTGCTCAGCGGCACGTTCATCGGGTCGACGGTGGGCCTCAACGTCGGCCGCGCGTCTCTCCAGCGCCTGCTCGACGGCGGCTACTACGGACCGAAGGGTCGCATCGCGAAGCTGCACGCGTCGTTCCGCGAGCACGCGTCGGCGTTCATCGCGAAGCACGCCGAGTGGTTCCCGCCGGTGCCGCATCCGCATCACGGCGACCCGATGGCGGTGGGTCTGTTCGGCGGCATCGGCGGCATGATGCGGATCACGCCGTTCGGCGGGCGCAAGGACATGGTCACGAAGCTGTTGAACGTGATGTTCGAGGAGGGCGTGATCGCGTTCTACTGCGGCCACGGCCCGTACCACCTGCGCTTCCTGCCGCCCGTGGGCGTGATGCAGCCGGCGCAGTTCAAGGACGTCTTCGCGATCATGGAACGCTCCATGGCTCGCGTCGCGGGTGAATGAGCCGTCGTGGCCGGGCGGATGACGCCCGGGCGACGCAGGCCCGCTCGACGCGGGAGGATGGATTCCGTCATGTTCGTCATTCGTCAGGCGCGGGTCGAGGATGGCACGGCGCTGCTGAAGCTGGCCAAGATGGTCCACTTCATCAACCTGCCCGCCGACCCCTCGATCATCAACCAGAAGATCCTCCGATCGCGGCGCAGCTTCCTCGGGAAGATGAGCGACGAGCGCGAGCGCGAGTTCATGTTCATCCTCGAGGACACCGAGACCGGCAACGTCGTCGGGACGTCGGGGATCGTCGCCTGCATCTCGTGGCCCGGCCGCCCGCACACGTACTTCCAGGTCCGCCGCCGCGAGATGTACAGCAAGGACCTCCAGACCGGACAGGTCCACCTGACCCTCCAGTTCGGCACCGATGAGACCGGTCCGACGGAGATGGCCGGGCTGATCCTCGGGCCGTCCTACCGCGGACACAAGGAGAAGCTCGGCGCGATCCTCAGCCTCATCCGCTTCCACTACATGGGCCTGCACCGCGCCTGGTTCGCCGATCGCGTGATCGCCGAGATGATGGGCGCGCTCACGCCCGCGAGCAGCAACCTCCTGTGGGAGTACCTCGGACGACGCTTCATCAACCTCGACTACGCCGAAGCCGACCGGTTCTGTCAGCACTCCAAGGAGTTCATGACGTCGCTCATGCCCCGCGATGAGATCTACGCGTCGCTGCTGCCGCCCGAAGCCCGCAGCCTCATCGGACGCGTCGGACCCGAGACCGAACCCGCCAAGGCCATGCTCATGCGCCTCGGCTTCCGCGACATCGGACACATCGATCCCTTCGACGGCGGCCCGTATCTCGAGGCGGCCCTCGACGACATCTCCCTCGTCCAGCAGACCCGAACCGCCGTCCTGAACGGCGCGACGGGACGCTACCCCAACACCGGACTCGTCAGTTTCGACGGCGAGGCCGGGTTCCTCGCCGTGCGCACGCCCTATGCCGACGACGACGAGGGCGGGATCCGCGTCCCCAAACGCGCGCTCGCCGCCATCGGCGCCAACGTCGGAGACCGCGTCGGCCTCACGCCGCTGTCCGTCGCGACCACGACGAAACGGGCGCCCGCCGCGAAGCGCCCGCGCCGCAAGGCGCCGGCGAAGGGAAGCGGACGACGCGCGTCCGGAGCGACGTCATGAACGCCCTGCGCCACCCGCCGTCGAACTACATCGACGGAACCTTCGTGCCCATCCCCGGCGATGCGATCGTCTCGACGGATCCCGCGCGCCCCGACCGCGTGATCTGGTCCGGAGCCGCGCCGGTCGGTCACGTCGACGACGCCGTCGCCGCCGCCCGCGCCGCGTTCGAGCCCTGGGCCGACCGCTCGCTCGACGACCGCATCGAGGTGCTTCGCCGGTGGCAGGCGGTCACGACCGCGCACGCCGACGCGCTGGCGGACCTCATCACCGCCGAGATGGGCAAGACCCGCGCGGAGTCGCTGTTCGAGGCGAAGGCCCTCGCGGGCAAGGTCGACATCACGCTCGGACCCGAAAGCATGAGCCGCGTCGCGCCCTACACCGTCGCCGTCGCCGACACCCGCGA
>JAGQOI010000331.1 GCA_020427625.1 Phycisphaerales bacterium
GCCGACCTGCACGCCGCGGCCGACGCGGAACGCGCCGCCACGCCCGTCCCCGTCGAGGCGCCCACGCCCCCCGGCGTCGACCCGACCGCGATCGCCCGACGCGCCGACGGCACGCCCGGCGCGGCACTGTCCTACGCCGACGCCGTCGCCCGCGTCGTCGCCCAGGTCCCCAACCCCATCCCCCGCCTCGAACGCATCGAGCCCGGGCCCGACGCGGCCGCCGCGGCCCGCGGACACTACGAGCGCGGCGAGGCGGCGACGGAGGCCGGTCAGCACCTCGTCGCCGCGACCGCATTTCTCAAGGCGCTCGAACTCGATCCGACGAATCCCGACATCGTGCGCGCCGTCGCCCGCAGCTATCTCGCCAACGGCAATCGCGTCCAGGCGAACCGGTTCTACGAACAACTCGCCGGACTCGCGCCGGACGACGACGAGGCGCTGCTCGCCGTCGCGATGTCGGCCGCGAATCGACGCGACTTCGACACCGCCGCCGCCGTGCTCGCGTCGGCGTCGGCGCAGGGCATCGCGTTCGACCACGATCCCGGCGCCCCGGCGATCGCCGATCACACGTTCTCGCTCGCGCTGCGGCAGCTCGGCTACGAGGCCGCGGCCATCGAGGCGGCGACGCGTCTCTGGCGCGACCTCGACGCCGTGCACGAACCGAGTGCGTACCAGCGCTACCTCGGCTCGATCGCGCGTCAGCGCGGCGAGATCGAGCGCGAGATGGGCGACGCCTGCTGCCGACTCGGCGACTACGCCGCCGCCGCCGAACGATACGCCGCCGCCGCCGCCCTCCCGCTCGCCGATCCCGCCGCCCTCACGCCCCGTCGCGCGTACGCCCTGCTCCGTTCGGGCCGACCGGCCGCGGCACGGTGGGTGGTCTACGACGCGATGACCTCCGGGGCGCGACCGGTGGGCGACCTCGACATCCGGCTCTGCGCGTATCTCGCCGCCCATGACCCCGATCCGACGCTCTTCCGCGCCGCGGTCCGGGCGGCGTCGCTCGCGCATCCGGACGATCCCGTCCTCGTGCGCGCCTCCGCGGCCCTGTTGCCGCGCGACGAAGCGACGGCGACCCTTCGCGCGTTCGTCGAGCGCCGTCCCGACGATCTCGACGCGATGTCTCAACTGCTCGCGTGGCTCATCGAACGCGATGAACGGGCGGCGATCGAACTCACGGTCGATCTCGCGACGTCGCATCCCGATCGCGCCGGCGCCTATGCCGCGCGGCTCGCCCAGGCCGCGCCCGATCCGTACCTCGTCGCCGAGACGATCCGCGTGCTCCCGCCGTCGCCGGGCGCGACGATGGTGCGCGTCGATCTGCTCACGGCGCTCGAAGCGCCCGGCGCCGCCTGGCAGGCGAGCCGCCGGGGCGTCGACGCCTGGCCGCAGCACGTCGCGCTGGCGCGCCAGCGGGTGGATCTCGCGGCGGCGCTGGCCGAGCGTGAACTCGTCGAGGACGCGATCGCCGCCTATGAACGTCTGAATCCCCCGGACGCGGTGCTCGTCGCCGGTCGGGCGCGTCGGCTTGCCGGCGACGCCGCCCGCGCCTTCGCCGACCTCGATGCCGCGCATCGCGCCGATCCCGCCGACCGCGAGATCGCGCTGGAACTCGCCCGGGTCGCGATCGATCTCGCCCGTGGTCTGGAGGCGACGAGCGAGATCGATGCGATGGTCGAGATCGCGGTCGACCTCGCCCGCCGCGCGATCGAGCAGGGGCCGATCGACGAGGATCCCTTCGAACTGCTCCTGCTCATCGCCGGTCAGGACGGCGTGCGCCCGGACCGTCGCACGGACCAGGAACTGCGCCAGGCGCTGCGCGTCATGCTGCCCGACAGCGGCCTGCTCGATCGGCTCGACGCGCAGGACCTCATCGAGCAGCGACGGTACGAAGCCGCGCTCGAACGCCTGCTGCGGATCTACGAAGCCAATCCCGCCGACGGCACGAGCCTCGCCATCGCCGTGTCGGCGTGGCTCGCCCTCGATCGCGCCGACGTCGCCGAGCACTGGGTCGGCGAACGACTCGAACACCGCCCCGGCGACCCGGCGCTCCTCGAACAGTGGGTCCGGCTGCAACTGATCGCCGAACGCCCCGACGCCGCGGCGGCGCGGCTCAGCGCGATCCTCGACCGCCGTCCCGACGACATGGTCGCGATGCGCCTCATCGAGTCCGTCGTCCGCACGCAGGGCGACGACGCCCGCGCGACTCGTCTCGCCCTGAACCGGCTCGAACGACAGCCCGAATGCATCCGCCGCGAACTCCAGGCCGCGACCCTGCTCACCAACGCGGGCGAGGTCGACGACGCCCTCCGACGCGTCGGGTGGCTTGCCGATCGGGCCGCGGACCTCACGCTTCCGGAGATCATCGCGTGTCTCCGCCTGCTCGAACGCATGGAGACCGACGGGGCGAGGCACGACGAACTCGCCCTCGCCTTCGTCGATGCCGCGCAGGCGTTCGAACGCGTGCCGACCGCCGTGCCGGCGCGGGGGTTGTCGGCGCTCGCGCGACTCGAACCGGGCGGGGCGCGGTACGGCGTCATGCTGGAGCGTCTCATGCGTTCCGCCTTCGAGCGGGCGTCCGTCTCGGAGGAGGCGGAACAACTCGAGTGGTTCCGGCTCGCCCAGCAGTTCCACAACGCCGGGCAGACCGACATCGCCGCGCTGCTGCTGCGCGGACGCCTCGAAGATCGGCGCCCGCTGCGCCGCGACATCCGGAGTGCGATGGTCGCGGCGACGCTCGCGCTCGACGCGGCTCATCGCGACGGCGCCGGGTCGTCCATCGACCTCATCCGGCACCTCGACGCGAACGGACGATTGCGCGAGGTCGCGTTCCTCGGCAGCAGCCCGAGCCCGGCCACGGCATTCTTCGAACTGTCGCGAACCTATTCCCTGTACGGAAACGACGACGGCGCGGCGACGCTGCTGCGGGCGGCGATCGAGGCCGAGCCCGACATGGGCATGGCCCTGAACAATCTCGGCTACCAGCAGATCGAGTCCGGCCCGGCGTCGGCCGAGGCGATCGCCCTCGTCGAGCGGGCCGCCGCCCTGCTGCCGGACGATCCCAACATCCTCGACACGCTCGGCTGGCTGCGATACCGGCAGGGTCGGTTCGAGGACGTCGGCGGCGTCGCGGGCGCCCGTTCGCTCATCGAGCGGGCGATGGCCGGGCCCGATCCCGCGTCGTCGGAGGTGCTCGACCACTACGGCGACGTGCTCTGGCGTCTCGGTCGACACGACGCGGCGATCGAGGCGTGGTCGGAGGCGGTGCGGCGGCACGCGATCCAGTACCCGTCCGGCGACATGGTCCGCGGACTGGGCGACTACCAGCTTCGTCAGTTCGGCCTGCTC
The DNA here is from genome assembly GCA_020427625.1 of Phycisphaerales bacterium. Taxonomy (GTDB): domain Bacteria; phylum Planctomycetota; class Phycisphaerae; order Phycisphaerales; family SM1A02; genus JAGQOI01. The sequence continues at coordinate 3,349 of JAGQOI010000331.1, forward strand.
GTCGACGATCCGCAGGCGATGTATCATCGGCTGTACGGACGCCTGCTGGACCGCCTCGAGCAGAAGCTCAGCGAGGCCCGCCTGGGGCTGGACCCGGCGGTGGCGCCGACCTTTGATGAAGCGGCGACGCGTTCCGACTGACGATTCGCCTTGTTCGATTCCACGCACCCGAGGAGCGAGACTGTCATGGCCGGCCATAGCAAATGGGCCAATATCAAGCACCGCAAGGCCCGCCAGGATGCCGTGAAAGGCAAGGCGTGGTCGAAGTGCAGCCGCGCGATCATCGTCGCCGCCAAGAGCGGCGGCGGCGATCCGAACGCCAACCTCGCCCTCCGGTACGCCATCGATGAGGCCCGCGCGGCGAACATGCCGAAGGACACCATCGAGAAGGCGATCAAGAAGGGCTCCGGCGACCTCGAGTCCGGCGAGTCGTACACCGAGATCCGCTACGAGGGATACGGCGCCGGCGGCGTCGCCATCCTCATCGACTGCCTCACCGACAACGTCAACCGCACCGCCCCCGAGATGCGCAAGATCTTCGAAAAGGCCGGCGGCAACATGGCCAAGCCCGGCGCCGTCGCCTTCGGCTTCAACAAGCGCGGCCTCATCGCGATCAGCGCCGAGCACGCGACCGAGGACCAGGTCATGGAGATCGCCCTCGAGAACGGCGCCGACGACGTCAGTCTCGCCGACGGCATCTGGGAGATCCTCACCGAGCCGTCGAACTTCATCGGCGTCCGCGAAGCCATCGAGGCCGCGTCCATCCCGACCGAGTCCGCGTCGATCACCATGATCCCGACCACGACCGTCTCATGCGACGCGACGACCGCCGCCAAGGTCCTGCGACTCATCGACATCCTCGAAGAACACGACGACACCCAGCAGGTCTATCACAACGCCGAGATGTCCGACGACGTCCTCGCCGCCCTCGAATGAGCCGCGCCATGGCCGAACGCCGGGAGATCATCTTCCGCGGACGCGTGCAGGGCGTCGGCTTCCGCGACACCGTCCGGCGCACCGCGTCCCGCTTCGAGGTCGCCGGGACCGTCCGGAACGAGCCCGACGGGACCGTCCGGTGCATCGCGGAAGGCGAGGCGACCGAGCTCGACCGCTTCCTCGAGGCCGTCCGGACGGCGATGGAAGCGAACCTCAGTGCGGTCGAGTCACGTACGGTCGGAGTCCGCGGCGACCTCGACGGGTTCCGCATCGTCCGCTGACGACGACCGGCAGGAATCCTCAACCGCCGACGCGGACGGGCCGATAAGACCCCGGCGGACCGCTTTCGGACCGATCGATCACGGAGATGAGCGACATGCCTGCCTGCCCGCGACTCCTGCTCGCCGCCCTCGCCCTCGTCGGTGCCGCCTCGCTCGGCGGCTGCAACGCATCCCGCTCGGCGACCTTTCCCGACGCCAGCCCGGCGCAGGTGTGGACGGCCGCGAAGGCCGTCGCCGAGACGCCGGACTACGACGACTGGGTGCTCCTGGAGAACCAGGTCTGGGTCGACGAGCCCACGCGCCGGGTCGAGATCTTCCGTCACCTCCGGCGCGACCGCTGGGCCGGCGACCTCGTGAAGCCGCACCGCGACGACCGCTCGTTCGCGTTCCGCGTCGCGCTCGTGGAGACCGAGCCGCCCACGATCGAGATGACCTCGCGCGGCTGGGGCGTGCCCGCCCACGCCTGGCCGGAGTTCGACCGCTACTTCGACGCCATCCGCTCCCTCCTCGCCGGCGCGCCGCAGGCGACGCTCGACGCCGACGCGGAGTAGGTCCCCTCACGCCATGCGCAGCACCGTGCGCGCGGTCTCGCGCACGAGGTCGGACTCCGACTCGTCCGCGGCGATCGCCTCCAGGCGCGCCCGCAACGCCGGGAGATCGGCGCGGCGCAGGGCGTTGCCGGCGGCGATCAACGCGTTGCGCTTCATCATGTCGAGCTTCGCCCGCTTCAGGGCCGACGTCGTGAACGCCGCCCGCCGGGCGTCCTCGTCCCAGCCGAGCACCTCCAGCAGGTCGAAGCCGGATCGGCGCGGCGCGTACGCCGCGTGCGTGCCGGCGCGGCGGGTGCGCCGGGTCGGCTGGTTGTGCGGGCAGACTTCCTGGCAGATGTCGCAGCCGAAGATCCAGTCGCCGATCGCCTCGTGAAGGGCGGCGTCGATCGGGCCGCGGTGTTCGATGGTGAGGTACGAGATGCACTTCGTCGCGTCGACGGCGAACGGCGTGATGGCGTCGGTCGGGCAGGCGTCGAGGCAGCGGGTGCAGCGCCCGCACGGGTTCGCGTCGGCCGATGACGTCGTCGGCGCGAGGTCGAGCGTCGTGAGGATCTCGCCGAGCAGCAGGTACGAGCCGATCCCGCGCTCGATGAGCAGCGTGTGCTTGCCGATCGCGCCGAGCCCGGCCCGCGCGGCATGCTCGCGTTCGAGCAGCGGCGCCGTATCCACGCAGGCGCGGAACGACGCGTCGGGATGCGCGGCCGCGAGGTCGTCGCACAACGCGATGAGCCGACGCTTGATGACGCGGTGATAGTCGTCGCCTCGCGCGTACCGCGCGATGCGCCCGAAGCCCGGCGGCGTCGGGCGGTCCCGCAGGCCCGTGTGGTACCGGTCCGCGACGCAGATCACCGAGCGGGCGCCGTCGAGGACGCGATTCGGGTCGAGCAGGGCGTCGAGGTTCGTGTCGAGGTACGACATCTCGCCGTGGTGCCCGGCGGCGAGCCAGGCCCGGAGGACCTCAGGGCGCGCGGGCGGCAGACACGGCGCGACGCCGGCGAGGGCGAACCCGGCCTCGCGGCACCGGGCGAGGAGGTCGGTCGTGACGTCGTCCGGCATCGGCATGGCGTCTCAGGATACCGGGGCGCGTGTTTCCTCGGACCGGGGACTGGTCACGGGCTCGGATGGATGCGATGCTACGGGGGTCCGTCCCGCGCATCCTCCAGAGGGGGCTTTCCATGAGCACGTCCAGAGTCATCATCGCCGTCGCCGTGACCGCGGCGCTCGGCCTGTCGTTCCTCTCCGGCTGCGGCGCGAAGGAACCGGACCCGGTGGTCATCCAGCAGCGCCCGCCGGTCGACCCGCGCTTCGCGACGGCCGAGGCGTTCGTCGACCACCTCAACGTCGTCGCGAACGAACTGGTCAACGTCAACGGGATCCAGGAACTCATGTACGGCGAGACGCCCGACCAGCGGCGCTTCATCGAGGCGCTCGGCGGATTGACGCCGATGCTCGATCTCTTCGCGGCCGCCCGGGACCACTTCGGCGAGGACGCGGTGCGCGAGATGGCCGAGCAGCAGGCGGCCATGCCGCTGTTCGGGACGACGATCCGCCTGGTGGCGCAGAACGATCGCCGCGCCGACGCCGTCTCGACCGCGCCGGACGGCCAGGAGAGCACGCTCAAGCTCGTCGAGATCGACGATCGCTGGTGGATCTCCGGCTACACGTTCGACCATGACCCCGACGCCCGGAAGATGATGGACAATCCCGCGGCACTCGAGCAGATGGGCGACATGATGCGACAGGTCTGCCCGCCCATCGTCAACAACATCCGCGCCGGACGCTACAGCACCGTCGAGAGGATGCAGAACGAACTCGGCATGAGCATCATGGCGTACATCATGGCCCACCCCGAAGTCATGGAAGGCATGAACGACGGCGAGGCACCGCCCTTCGGCGGCCGACCCGCCGGCGGGCCCGGCGGACGTTGAGCACGTCGCCCCCGTCAGTCGTCCAGACGACGCAGCTTCGCGTACTCCAGGACCAGCATCTTCGCGCCCACCGTCTCGAACACCACCCGCGCCCGGGCGCTCGTCCGGTGCGGGACGATCGACTCCACCCGACCTCGACCGAACATCGGATGATGCACGAGACAGCCCGGCGGGAAGGCCCGCGCGGCATCCGACGCCTCGCTCTCGCGATCCAGCCCCAGACGCTCGCGCATCGCCGCGCCGCTGTCGTACCAATCGTCCACGCCCGCCTGGTCGCTGCGCGTGAACGACGCGGCGGGCAGTTCGCCGACGAACTGGCTCTCGATCGTCCGGTTCCGCATCCCCCGGATCGTCCGGACCGCGGCCCGGGAGAGCAGCAGCGACCGTTCGGCCCGCGTGATGCCGACGAAGCACAGGCGGCGTTCCTCTTCGAGTTCGGCTTCGGACTCCGACGCCCGGGTGTGGGGGAGGACGCCTTCCTCCAGGCCGACGATGGCGATCGTGTCGAACTCCAGGCCCTTCGCCGCGTGCAGCGTGAGCAACGTCACGGCGCCGTTCTCCGGGTCCACCATGTCCGCGTCGCTCACCAGCGTGATCGTCTCCAGGAACGACTGGAGCAGACGCTCCAGCGTCCACGTCGCCGGGGCGTCGAGATCGCCGGCGGGCGGCGGGACGAACTCCGCGGCGGCGCTGACGAGCTCGCCGAGGTTCTCCAGTCGCTGCCGGTCCTCATCGAGCGATGACTTGCGAAGGGCGGTCTCGAGCCCGGAGTCCTGGATGACGCGTCCGACGAGGTCGGCGAGGGACTCGGACGCGCCGCCGAGCACGCCGCCGTCGCGCCCGCCCATCGACGCCCGCCAGCGGTCGAACATCGCGACGAACCCGCGCATCGCCTTGACGGCGCGGGCGGAGACCCCGTCCTGCTCGGTGACCTGCCGCATCGCGTCCATGAGACGCTGCTGGCGGGTGGCGCCGAGGATCTCGACGCGATCGAGCGAGGTCTTGCCGATGCCGCGGGTGGGGGTGTTCACGATCCGGCGCAGCGAGACCTCGTCGCTCGGGTTTGCCAGGGCGCGGAGATAGGCGAGCGCGTCCTTGATCTCCTTGCGATCGTAGAAGGCCGTGCCGCGAGCGATCACGTAGGGGATCTGCGCGCGCCGGAACGCTTCTTCGAGCACGCGGCTCAGCGCGTTGATGCGATACAGGACCGCCATGTTCCGCCACGGCACGCCGGACTCGTCGTGCCGGCGCCGGAGGTGGTCGGCGACGAGCATCGCTTCGTGCTGTTCGTCGCGACAGATGACGTACTCGGGCGTCTCGCCGTCGCCGAGTTCGCTGTAGAGCGGCTTGTCCTTGCGTTGCCGGTTGTGCTTGATGAGGGCGGCCGCGAGTTCGAGGATGTGCGCCGTGCTGCGGAAGTTCTGTCCGAGCGCGATGACGGTCGCGTCGCCGTAGTGCGCTTCGAACTCGAGGATGTTGGAGATGTCGGCGCCGCGCCAGGCGTAGATCGACTGGTCGGGGTCGCCGACGACGCAGATGTTGCGGTGCTCGGCCGCGAGGGTGTGGGCGATGACGAACTGGGCGTGGTTCGTGTCCTGGTACTCGTCGATGAGGACGTACTGGTAGCGGGCCTGGAGTTCCTCGCGGACGGAGGCGTCGCCCTTCAGAAGCAGGCAGGTCCGCATGAGGAGATCGTCGAAGTCCAGCGCGTCGTTCCCGCGGAGGGTCTTTTCGTATGCGAGGTAGGCCTTCGCGACGCCCCGGGCGCGGAAGTCGGCGGCGGCGGCAGCATAGGCGTCGGCGTCGAGGAGGCGGTTCTTCGCGCTGCTGATGGCGGCGGCGACGGCGGCGGGGGTCCAGTTGCGGGTGTCGAGGTCCGCACGGGCCATCGCCTGCTTGAGGGCGTCGCGCTGGTCCGCGGCGTCGTAGAGGCTGAACGTCGCGGGCAGCCTCGCGGCATCGGCGTAGCGGCGCAGGACGCGCACGCAGAACGAGTGGAACGTGCTGACAGTCATGCCCTGTCGTCCGGGCAGGTCGGCGGGGACGAGGCGGTCGATGCGTTCGCGCATCTCGGCGGCGGCCTTGTTGGTGAACGTCAGCGCGAGGATCTGCCAGGCGGCGATGCCGTGTTGGACGAGGTGGGCGATGCGGTTCGTGATGACGCGGGTCTTGCCGGAGCCGGGACCGGCGAGGACGAGGAGCGGGCCGTCGACGTGGGTGACGGCGAGCCGCTGGGGCTCGGTGAGGCCGTCGAGGATGGGGTCGTCGGCGGGATGGGTCATCGGGGTCGGCATGAGGCGGGGGGTCGGGATCACGGGATGATCGGCATCTGATCGGGTTCGCGGGACCGTCGTCGCCTGCATTCTCGCGGGTCTGTCGCCTCGATCAAGCCCTCGCGCCCCCGGAATCCCGGACTTCTTGCGGTGCGCGGCGCGATCCACTAGATATGGGGGCAATCGACAGGTCTCGGCAGGTTATCCACGCTACGGCTTGCGGTTGACGACCCGGCGCCGCCTTCGCTAAGCTCTTGATCGACCGAACCTTGGATCGTTCGGTGAAAAAACTCTACATTCTGCATGAGCGTTTCTTGCGTCCACTACATGTAGGGGTATGATTCGACTCGGCTGGTGGAGAGACCATGCGTTGATCACGCCACGACCGCCGATTCGACCGCACGGATGTGCACTGCGGGGTCCATGGACGACCCTGGGTGGGTGAGTGCGGCGAGGGGGAGGCGGGTGGCCACGGCAACGTCCCGGGTCGACCGGCCACGGCACATCACAGGCCACGAGGTCGTCTGTGATCAGGGTTCGGGCACGTGACGGTGTCGGCCGGCGAAGGACTCGTCGGGCGGCACGGAGATGTCGCATGTCGCGTGCGGGTCATGGCGGCGACCATCGAGTCGTCGGAACGTCGGTCGTCGGCTCGGGTGTCGGCGGTCAGGGCATGGGTCGGAGTCAGGGTCGGGACGACCGATCTCGGAACGAACGTGGGGAGCGTGTGCACGATGTCGGTTCTCTGTGACACCCAGATTCGAGAGTTGATCGGGATCGAGCCGTTCGCCGAGAACGTCAAGCGTCCCAGTCGCGTGTCGTTCGGCGTGTCGAGCTACGGCTACGACGTGCGGGTCGGGACGCGGTTCAAGGTGTTCACGAACACCACCACGGGCGGCGCGGCCGTCGTGGACCCGAAGCACTTCTCCGACGACCTTTTCGTCACGATCGACACGGACCTCACGGGTCGCGACCACATCATCATTCCGCCGAACTCCTTCGCCCTCGCCGAGACCGTCGAGACGATCCGCGTCCCGCGCGACGTCCTCGCGATCTGCGTCGGCAAGTCGACCTACGCCCGTTGCGGCATCATCGTGAACGTCACGCCGCTCGAACCCGAGTGGCGCGGCAAGGTCACGATCGAGATCAGCAACACGACGCCGCTGCCCGCCCGCATCTACGCGAACGAGGGCATCGCCCAGATGGTCTTCCTCAAGGCCGACCGGGTCTGCGCCGTGAGCTACGCCGACAAGCGTGGCAAGTACCAGGATCAAGCGGGACTCACCCTCCCGTGCGTCGACTGAGGTCGACGTCGCCCGCGAGCCGGCCACGTCGCCGGTCCGTCGCGCCCACGTCTCCGCCTCTCCATTCGGAGGGACCCGCATGAAGCCCATTCCCCTCATCGATCCCCTGCGACTCGGTCGCGTCCGTGACGAGGTCGATGCCGAAGTCTCGCTGCTCGCGACCTTCTTCAGCATCCGCCTGCCCGTCGCCCGTCAGTGCATGGCCGGCAACCTCGGCTACGGGCTGGTGGGCGAGGCGCATCCGAGCGGCTGCGCGATCGCGACGGCGATCAGCCTCGACGAGATCGACGACGAGGGGTTCGTGCTCGATCCGGACGGCGCCCTGCCGTGGGCGGTGCTCCGTCAGCTCGATCGGTTCCGGACGGTCGTCCGGACGGCGTCGGCGCGACTCGACGACGCCGAGACCGCGCTCCTGTGCCTCCTCCTCGACCGCGACTGTGATCTGTTCTACACGTCGCGGGACCTGCGGCGCCTCGGTGACGTTCGTCTCCGCGAGGGCGCCACGGTGGTGATCCCCGACCCGGGCGCGTCGACGCGCCCGCTCGACCGACTCCGGCCGCGCTCGTCGCGACC
>JAGQOI010000032.1 GCA_020427625.1 Phycisphaerales bacterium
CTTCGCGACGACGCGGCGCGGGCGCGGCTCGTCGGCGCGGAACTCCACGCCTCGCGCGGCGATCGTTCGGAGGCCCTCGCGGCGCTCGCCGAGGCCATGTCCCTCGCGTCGACCTGGGATGCGGCGGAACAGGTTCGGGCGGCGGCCGTGTTCCTGGCGTGCGACCGTCCGGATGCCGCGCGGCCGCGACTGGTCTACGCGGAGACGTCGCTCGGCGATCGTCATGACGAGGCCGCCCAGGCGATCCGGGCGCGCATCGTCGTCCTGCGCGGGCGACTCGCGCCGTAGCGGCGCGCGCCCGGCCCGCCGACATCCTTTTCCGACATCAACCATCATCGTTGATCCGGTGGGCGGCTCGTGTCATCATGCATCGTCGGGGTCGGCACCGTCGACCCGCCCCGAGGCATACCCCCGCCGCGGGCCGCGGCACCATCCGGACGTTGCGGAGTCAAGCCGAGTGTCATCACGCACATCCCTGATCATGGTCGCGCTCGTATCCTGCATCGCAGGGTTGTCGAACGCCGCGTCGGCCGCGGGCGGCACGACGTTGTACGTGGACGACAGCGTCGGTCTCGACGGCGACGGGCGGAGTTGGGCCACGGCATTCGTGTTCTTGCAGGATGCGCTCGCCGCGGCGCAGGCCGGGTCGGGCGTCAGCGAGATCCGCATCGGACAGGGCACGTACCGTCCCGACCGCTCCTCCGGGACGCCGGGCGGATCCGGAATGCTCACCGCGTCGTTCCACGTCGTCGACGGTGTCGCGGTGCGCGGCGGATTCGCGGGCGTCGTCGCGGCCGATCCCGATGTCCGGAACCCGCACCTCCATCCGACGGTGCTCAGCGGCGATCTGTTCGGGAACGACGCGTCCGGTGCCGCGGCCGGGGTGCCGGGACTGACCGACAATGCATATCACGTCATCTCCGCCGGCGGTCTGCGAGAGGTGACGGAGTGGAGCGGCCTCATCGTCACGGGCGGTCATTTTCGACCGGCGGGACCGGGCCTGGGCGGCGCGGGTCTGCACCTGGCGGACGGGCATCTCATCCTTTCCGACTGCACGTTCGTGAACAATCTGAACACGGCACTCAATGTGCCGAACGGCGGTGGGGGCGCCATCCACGTCACGAACGGCAACCTCGAACTCATCCGGTGCGTGTTCGACCACAACCGGACGGGATACCCGTCGGGTTCCTCGCTGTGGAACGGCGGCGCCGTCTTCGCCGACCTCTCGACGGTGACGGTCCGCGACTGTCTGTTCCGCGACAACGTCGGCGCCCATGGAGGCGGCCTCGACCTGCAACGATCGGCCGCGGACGTCCGAGACTCCGTCTTCATCGACAACCTCGGCGGCGGCGGCGCGATGCGGGTCGCGACGAGCGCCGAGGCGACGATCGTCGGCTGCATCTTCGACGGCAATCGCCGACTGGCGGGTTCCTCCGGCGCGCATGGCGGAACGCTCTACTTCACCGGAACCGGCGGCACGACGGCCGACGGGCACCTCGTCGACTGCGTCATCAGCAACGGCGAAGCGAACCGGGGCGGCGCGATCTACACCGCCGGCAACGTCGAATTGATCGTCGACCAATGCGTCATCCATCACTGCACCGCGAATGTCGGCGGCGCGATCGCGGTCTGGGGCGGCGATGTCGTGGTCCGGCAGTCCACCGTCGCCGACAATGTCGCTCAGAACGCCAACGGCGGCGGCGCCGGCCGGACGGACGCGGGCACGCTCACGTTCACCAACAGCGTCGTCTGGGGCAACCTGCCGCAGGCGTTCGTCCAGGCTTATGTCACGCTGCCCGTCGAGGCGTCATGGTGCATCGTGAACGGCGGCTGGCCGGGCGACGTCGTCATGGATGTCGATCCCCGATTCGTCGACGCCGCGACCGCCGACTACCGGTTGCAGAAGGACTCTCCCGCCATCAACGCCGGCAATGACGATTTCATCCCGCCCGACACCCTCGACATCGACGACGACGGCGACACCGATGAAGCCCTTCCGCTCGACCTCATGGGCCTCGCGCGAATCGTCGACGGCTCGCTCCGGCCCGCGCTCACGCCCCTCCGCACGTGGCTCGTCGACATGGGCGCGCACGAACGCCCGGCGCCCTGAGCATTCCGGTGCGAGCGCATCGGCGGGTCCGAGTCTCCGGTTGCCCGGCGTTCCCACGTTCGCTTCGGTCTCCGCAAGGGATGTCTTCGAGCGGCGCGGTCATGTCATGCTCTCTTCGCCTCGCCGCGCGCCGGCGCGGCCGGTGTGAATCTGGGGGGACTTCGTCCCGAATCCCGGGATTCCGGCATTTCGTCTGTCGCGGCCGGGCGGCGGAATCCGGATGAACCAGGGATCGCGGCGGCCGTCGGAACGTCCGTGACGCGCCCGCTCCGTTGAGGAAGGAACACCGTGATGATTCGAATGTGGTCGGCGTGCCTGATCGCAGCCGCGAGCGTGACGACGGCCCTCGCGGGCGGACCGTCGGACACCGAGTTCACGTACCAGGGCGAACTGCGCAGTGCCGGCGCGCCGGCGAACGGCGCGTTCGACCTGACGTTCTCGCTGTGGGACGCCGTCGCCGGCGGGACGCCGGTCGTCGGCCCGGTCGTGATGTCGGATGTTCCGGTGAGCGGAGGCGTGTTCAGCGTTGAACTCGACTTCGGTGCCGCGGCGTTCGACGGGACGGCGCGATGGCTGGAGATCGCGGTCGACGGCACGACGTTGTCGCCGCGCCAGGCCGTGACGGGGGCGCCGTACTCGATCCAGACGCGGGGCCTGTTCGTGGACGAGGACCTCGACGTCGGCATCGGCACGACGGCGCCGATGGCGGACCTGCACGTCTTCGGCAGCCAGGCGACGCTGCGTCTGGAGCACGCGGCGGGCAGCAGCTACTCGGACTTCAAGGACGCGACGACGCAGCAACTGCGGATCAACAAGACGAACCTCGCCGGCGGCGTGCTCCTCGACCTGAACCCGAAGGCCGAGGACGGCGCGAGCAGTGCGCAGATCCGGTTCTTCCGCGAGACGAACACCACCGGGCCGAAGTCCGTGCAGTTCCTGCGCGGCAACTTCACGACGCAGGCGTCGGCCGTGATCGGGGTCGACGGCGCCGACAGCTACTTCCAGGCGCACGGCGGCAACGTCGGCGTCGGAACGAGCGATCCGCAAGCGACGTTCCACGTCGTCGGCAGTTCACAGTTCATCGTCAACACGACCGGGTCCGCGATCTTCGCGCTGAACTACGGCGGCGTTCCCGGACACGGCATTCGCGGCGACACCGAGTCGACCGCCGGCGCGGGCGTGCGCGGCTGGGCCAAGGCGACGTCCGGCGCCACCCACGGCGTCTGGGGAGAAAGCTCCAGTACCGCGGGCACCGGCGTGCAGGGATTCGCCTCCGCCACCACGGGCATCACCGTCGGCGTCGGCGGCACCGTCTACAGCGGGAACGGACGAGGCGTCTCCGGCGAAGCCATCGCCCTCGGCGGCGTGACCTACGGCGTGTACGGCCAGAGCGACAGTCCGGCCGGGCGCGGCGTCTCCGGAGTGGCGACCTCGACGAGCGGAACGTGTTACGGCGTGATCGGACAATGCAACAGCACGGCCGGGTACGACTTCTATGCCGCGGGTGCGGGCGTCAACTACGGCGCCGGATCGTCGCGCCGCTGGAAGCACAACGTCGAGAACCTCGCGGACCCGCTCGCGATGCTGGGCCGGCTGCGGGGCGTGTCCTTCGACTGGGACGTCGAGCACGGCGGGCATCACGACGTCGGCATGATCGCCGAAGAGGTCGGCGCCGTCCTGCCCGAGATCGTCGTCTACGAGGCCAACGGCGTCGACGCGATCGGCATGGACTACAGCAAACTGACGCCGCTCCTCGTGGAGGCCGTCAACGCGCTCCGCGCGGAGAACGACGCCCTGCGGGACGAGAAGGACGCCGAGAATCGGGAACTGAGAAGACGGATCGCGGAGCTGGAACGCACGGTCGCGACGCTCATCCGCATCCACGAGGAGACCAGGCCATGACGCGGACGACGACGATCATCATCGCGGCCCTGGCGACGGCCGTCGCGGGGATCGGGCTCGCAGGTCGCGCCCGCGCGGGCGGACCGTCGGGCACGACGTTCACGTACCAGGGCGAACTCAGCAGCGCCGGCGCGCCGGCGGACGGCGCGTTCGATCTGTCGTTCTCGCTGTGGGACACGAGCACCGGCGGCGCCCAGGTCGGCGGGTCGCTCCTGATGGCCGACATGCCGGTGAGCGGAGGCGTGTTCAGCGTCGAACTCGACTTCGGTGCCGCGGCGTTCGACGGGACGGCGCGCTGGCTGGAGATCGCGGTCGAGGGCACGACGTTGTCGCCGCGCCAGATGGTCACGGGCGCGCCGTACTCGATCCAGACGCGGGGGATCGTCGTGGACGAGGACCTGAACGTCGGCATCGGCACGACGAGGTCGGGTGCGTCGTTGAGCGTCGCGGGACCGGTGCTCAGCGACGGTCCGAGCGGCGGCGCGTTCGTGACGCGCAATCCGAACAACCAGACCGCGTCGTTCACGCTGGGGTGGCTCGACGACGTCGCGCGGCTGCGGATCGGCGGGAACGGTGCGGGAGCGAGCGGCGGGCTCGACATCCAGCGGACCGGCGACATCTCGCTGCTGCGGATCCTCCACAACGGCCACGTCGGCATCGGGACGACCGATCCGGAGGCGCGGCTGGAGGTCCACGCATCGCAGACCGCCATCCGGGGGTACGGCTCGACCGGCGTGTACGGGCAAGCCGACACCAGTCAGGGCGAAGGCGTGTGGGGGCATGCGAGTCACCCGTCGGGCGGGACGAACGGCGTCTTCGGCAGCGCGAGCAGCACGAGCGGCGTCGGCGTGTACGGGCGGGCGTGGGCCGGCAGCGGGCTGTGCCACGGCGTGCTGGGTCAGACCGGAAGCACGCACGGCTACGGCGTGTTCGGCTTCGCCCCCAACCGGTTCGGTCCGAACTTCGGCGTGCGCGGCGAGACGCTCAGCTCGGAGGGCACGGGCGTGTTCGGGTACGCCAACGTGTACGACGGCGTCAACTACGGCGTCCGCGGATCGAGCAACAGCTTCAGCGGCTACGACTTCTACGCCAGCGGGGTCGGCATCAACTACGGCGCGCCGTCGTCCATCCGCTGGAAGCGCAACATCAGTCCCGTGACCGATCCGCTCGACAAGCTCGCGCGGATCCGCGGCGTGTACTACGACTGGGACGACGAGCACGGCGGCGGGCACGACATCGGGTTCATCGGCGAAGAGGTCGGACGCGTGGTCCCGGAGATCGTCGCGTTCGAGGACGGCGGTGCGTTCGTCACCGGCATGGACTACGGACGCATGACGCCGCTGCTGGTCGAAGCCGTCAACGCGCTCCGCGCGGAGAAGGATGCCGAGATCGACGCGCTTCGTGCGGACCGCGATGCGCTGCTCGCGCGAATGCAGGTTCTGGAAGAACTGGTCGCCGGGTTGGCCGCGACCGCGACGGAGGAGACGAGATGACCGGCCGCACCATCATGCTCATCATCGCGATCGGCGGGCCGGGCCTCGCCGCGGGATCGGCGGCGATCGTCGGCGGCGGCTTCGAGGTGAACCGGTACACCATCGACGGCGGGGGAGGAACCTCCGCCGGAGGCGCGTTCGAAGTCTCGGGGACCATCGGGCAGCCGGACGCCGGCGGCGTCATGACCGGGGGCGTGTATGCCGTGCGTGGCGGCTTCTGGGTCGGCGGCGGCGCGGCGGCGCCCTCGTGTCCGGCCGATCTGAACGGCAGCGGCACCGTCGACGCCGCCGACCTGGCGGTGCTGCTCGGCGCCTGGGGTCCGAATCCCGGTCAGCCCGCGGATCTCGACGGCAGCGGCGTCGTCGACGCGGCCGATCTCGCGATGCTTCTCGGCGCGTGGGGCGCCTGTTCGTGACGCGACGACGAATCAACCGAATCCACCTGAACATGGGGACGATATCGATGGGCAATCAGACGACACGACGAGTCCGCGGTGCGGCGCTCGCAGGCGCCACCATCGCGAGTGTGCTCACGACCTCCGCGGCTCTCGGGAACATCGAGTACGCGTCGTGGCAGAGCCCGAGTCTGTGGGCGTACAAGATCAAGTACATGCCGGACTTCGACCAGCGGCGCATGGCCGGGTCGCTGCCGCAGGGCGGGTTCTCGTTCGGTCTGCCCGGCAACGGGTCGTACTACTGCGTGCCGACGAGCGCGATGAACCTGATGGCATACATCGCGCAGCACGGCTTTCCCGCGGTGTCGCCGGGCGCCGGCTCGAACCAGTACTGGATGGGCCAGCCGCCGTACAACGACGTCACGTTCGAACTGCTCGACATGGGCATCATCATGGAGACCGCGTCGGACGCGGGCACGGACGGCGACGGCGAACTGGCCGGGGTGACGGAATGGCTCGGCTTCTATGCGCCGGGCGTGTTCGACGTGAACCGGTGGTATCTCGCGCCGGGTCATGCGCCGAACCTGACGACGCTCGCCGGAGCGGCGATCAACGGCAGCCTCGTGAACTTCGCCTACGGCAAGTACGAGAACGCGGGTGAGTTCGCGGGCCTCATCGGACTCGGCGAGCGGGTCGGCGGACACGTGGTCACGCTCTCGAGCGCCCTGCGCTGGGGACCGGCGCAGGTGCTCAGCGTGCGCGATCCCGCGGACGACAGCGTGAACCTGCAGACGCAGTCGACGTTCGCGAACCGCTCGTACGAGGTCGAGGATCACGGCGTGTTCATCTGCGTGCCGGGCGACTGCTCGCAGACCATGACCATGCTCAACTACGATCCGGACGCCGACTACGTGTACATGATCGACAGCTACCTGACGATCAAGCCGCGCCAGGGCTACGCCTTCGTGCCGGCGAACGAGGTCATCATCTACCAGCCGCACGCGTTCCAGGGCTGGTCGACGCCGGGCCCGTCCGCGGTCCCGTTGCCGCGGCACCAGGCGGTCGTCGACCTCGTCGCGATGCCGGACGGCGACGGGTTCTATTACATCGACGAGAGCGAGGGGGTGGCGGGCATCTGGTCGATCAACTCGATCACCGGCGAGTCGACGTCCATCGCGACGGTGGACTCGGCGCAGCAGATTCTCGTCGGCGCGAATCGCCTGGTGTACGTCCTGACGGGCGAGGCGCAGGTGGTCTGCGTGAATCCGGCCGCCGAGGACGAACCGGTCGCGGACAGTCTCTTCCTGCCGAGCATCGGCAACGGATTCGCGTACCGCGACCAGACGCACGAGCTGGCGGTCGTGTCCTTCTGGGACCACGAGCTGATGTTCGTGCAGACGGGTCCCGACGGGCTCGGCGCGGTGGAGGTCCAGGACCTGCCGGTGACGCTGACGCTCGGTGAGCACGTGTGTGTCGCCGCGGATCCGCCGGGCGTCGGCGACACGATCTGGATCGCGTCCGACGGCGCGCCGGTCGTGTACGGCGTGCGGAAGAACGTCTTCGATTCCTTCGAGGTCGTCGAGCTGCCGACGGGCGGCGGCGTCGGGTGCATCGATCTCGACGACTCCGGGCGCCTGTACGTCGGCACGGACGCGGGTCCGCTGGAACTCGTGCGGAACGCCGACGGCGACTACGTGGTCGTGCCCGAGGAGGCGATGCGGTACCGGGACGTCCCGCCGGGCGCGTCGTTCTCGGTGTCGCGCAGTCGGACGAACTTCGATCCGAAGATCCATCTCGCGCCGGGCTGGGCGACGAACCTCGACCCGGACACGCTGCCCGAGGGCACCATCGTCGCGGACTGTGTCGCGGACCTGACGGACGACGGCGACGTCGACGCGTCGGACCTCGCGGTGCTCCTCGGCGCCTGGGGGCCGAACGTCGGTCACACCGCGGATCTCGACGAGGACGGTGTCGTCAACGCGGCGGATCTCGCGATTCTCCTCGGCACCTGGGGTCCGTGCCGGTGAGGTCGGTCAGATGATCAGGCGCACGCCGCCGAGTTCGGCGAGGCCGTACATGAAGTGATCCCCCGGCGCCCCGATGAACATCAGGTTGACGGGGATCTTCCACTGCTTCGACAGGATCTCGATGAGCTTCGGTCCGAAGGTGCCTTCGACGACGACGAACTCGATGTCGATGTCGGGGTAGGCCTCGTCGAGGAACTCGAGGTGCGTCGCGAGTCGCGGGGGGACGTTCTTCGGATCGTCGACGACGGTGACGATCTTCACGCGGTTCGTATGCTCGTTGGCGCGGATGTAGAGCATGACGTTGTTCAGGTTGGCGACGTTGTCGCCGCGGGTGAAGAAGACGACCTGCTGGGAGTTGATCTCGTCGATCTTCTCGCGGATGGCGCGGGCGACGCCGCGCAACGGGCCCGCGAGGGGGGCGACGACGAAGCGCACCACGTAGAGCACCGCCCGGAGGATCGCGATGCGTCCGAGCATGACGGACAGGAGGAGTACGGCGGGAATGAAGTATTCGAGGAAGACGACGAAGTAGTCCGGGTTGAGCATCGCGTTGCCGACGAGCCCGGCCGCGACCGCGACGAGGCCGAGCAACACGGCGAGCCACGAGGCGCGATCCGGTCGCGGCAGGCCGGCCCGCTTCACCTTGAGCAGGATGTTGCCGAAGGCGAACAGGGCCATCACGCCGAGGAAGGAGATCGTGTAGACCCCGGCCATCGCGGTGAGTTCGCCCCGCGTGATGAACAGGACGGACACGGTGAGAAGGAAGAACGCGATGATGATCCGGTGCGGCGTGCCGCGCCGGTTCATCCTGAGCAGGAACTGCGGCAGGCAGCGATCGAGCGTCATCCGGCGCGCGAGACCGGTGACGCCGACGAAGCTCGTGAGCACGGCGCCGGAGAGGACGAGGGCGGCATCGACGGACACCGCGGTCGCGAGCCACGGCCCGGCCGCCTCGGTCCCCAGGTGGGCGAGCATCGCCTCGCTGTGCGTGCCGACGCTCGCGATGGGCAGGACCGACAGGGCGAGCAGCGCGATCGTCGGGTTGAGCACCGCGACCGCGATCCACATGTTGCGGAGCGTCTTCGGGAACACGCCCTCCGCCTGTTCCTCGACGAAGTTCGCGGAACTCTCGAACCCGGAGATGCCGAGCATCGCCGCCGAGAATCCGAAGAACAGCGCGGCGACCAGTCCGCCCGGCGCCGGCGTCGCCAGGTTCGCCATGAGCGTGTCCAGCCCGTGCAGCGCGACGTGCACGACGGCGATGACGATCAGGGCCGCCATCGTCGCCAGGTGCGTGACGAAGATCACGATGGCGACCCGCGCCGATTCCGTGATGCCGAGGATCGTCAGCAGCATGAACACGCCGAGCAGCCCGATCGTCGCCGCGGTGAGCGGCACCTGCGGGACGACCGCCTGCGCGTAACGCATCGCCTCGCTGGCCGAGATCACCGCCGTCGCCATGTAGGAGAGGATCGTGAGACACGCCGCGAGGGAGGCGCGGAACTTGCTCGTGGTGTTGAGCAGCGCGTTGTACGCACCGCCGTTGAGCGGCAGCGCGCCGACGACCTCGGCGTAGATCGAGCGGAAGACGAACAGCACGCCGACGACGAGCAGCAGCGCGATCGGCGCGAGCGTGCCGGCGTACAGGATCGACAGCGCCGAGACGTACAGGCACGACGAGGTGATGTCGTTGCCGCAGATCGCCGTCGCGGACCACTCGCCGAGTCCACCGTGCCGATGTGCGGTCACCGATTCCGGCATGTCGCTGCCCTGGCCGCACGGGAGTCCGGGGGACCGCTCAAAAAGGCGCGGCGTCCCGCGTGCGGGCCGCGGATTGTACAGCGCGGATGGGGGATCTCGGCGACGTCGCGAACCTCTGATGCGGCGCCGATCGCGAGGAGTTGTCCGTCGACCTCATGCGCGCCGCGCCCTCGACCGCATCATGGCGGACGTCGCGACGCTCATCTCGGGCGGGTCCGCGAACTCGTGAGCCGAGACGTCGCGACCCCCACGAACCGCGGGACGCCGCCGTGATATCGGCGACGTCCCGCGGGGGTACGTTCGGGCGCGTGCGGTCCGGGCAGGCTCAACGACCCCAGGCGGCGAGCATGGCCGCGAGGTCGGTGCTGGAGATCGCGCCGTCCTCGTCGAGGTCGGCGGCGCAGAGCAGGCAGGAACCCCATTGGGACAGCAGGGCGGCCAGGTCGGCGGCGTCGACGACGGTGTCGCCGTCGAGGTCGGGCGACGGGCGCTCGTCGATGCCCATGTCGACGGCGGCGCCCATCACGCGGGGCTGGCCGTCGACATCGACCGTCGCGGGGACCGGGCCGGGCGCGCCGGCGTCGAGACAGGGGGAGCCGGCGCCGAGACGGTAGTTGCCCGCCGCGGCGTCGACGAAGCCGGGATCGGCGTCGACGTTCCCCTCGCCCGCGGCACCGCCGGCGATGCAGGAATGGGTGACGGTGGCGCCGCTGATGCCGCTGTCGTCACTGTTGCCGTTGATC
>JAGQOI010000332.1 GCA_020427625.1 Phycisphaerales bacterium
CGCGAACGCTCAAGGACGCGACGAACGAGGCCATGCGCGACTGGATGGGGTCCGTCGACACGACCCACTACTGCCTCGGATCCGTCGTCGGTCCCCACCCCTTCCCGACCATCGTCCGCGACTTCCAGTCCGTCATCGGACGCGAGACCATCGACCAGTGCCGCGCGACGATCGGACGACTGCCCGATGTCGTCGTCGCCTGCGTCGGCGGCGGGTCGAACGCGGCCGGGATGTTCCATCCCCTCGCAGAACACGCGGAGGTCCGCCTCATCGGCGTCGAGGCCGGCGGGCGGTCGGACAGCGACGGCGACCATGCCGCGCCGCTCACGTACGGGCAGCCCGGCGTCCTGCACGGCTCCCTGTCATACGTCCTCCAGGACGCGTTCGGCCAGACCGCGGGCGTGCACTCGTGTTCGGCAGGTCTCGACTATCCCGGCGTCGGACCGGAACACGCCTCCTGGCGCGACACCGGACGAGTCCGGTACACGACGGTGACCGACGACGAGGCGCTCGACGCGTTCCAGCTTCTCGGACGCCTCGAAGGCATCATCCCCGCACTCGAATCGAGCCACGCCGTCGCCGAAGCCGTCCGCCTCGCCGCCGACATGCCCGACGACGCAGTGCTGGTCGTGAACCTGTCGGGTCGCGGCGACAAGGACGTGCAGGAGGCGGCGCGGCTCATCGAGCACCGGCGCTGACCCGCGCTCGCGTTCTCGGACCGCTCCGAAGACCCGATCCCCTTGCCCAGTTTGCCTACAGCGCACCGTGCGCAGGCCCGGCGGCCGCGCCACGACGCCGAACGTGACGACGCCTCATCCCGAGGTAGAGTGAAGGTGTCCCCATCCCGGGGGACGACACACCGGCGGGTTCATCCCACCACAACGACAAACCTGTCGTGAACCGGCGCTTCCTCTCGCGTGACGGTCGTCGATCGTTGCGCCCGGATCGTGGCGTCGCTCGCGACGGCTCAGAGACGGAGATCGACCGATGCTGCGTTCACTCCAGCCTGCGCGATCGCTGCGCCCGGATCGCCGCGCCCCGCGAATCCTCACCCGCCTCGGTGCCGCGACCGTCCTCATCGCGACCGCCGCCCTCGCCTCGACCGCCCACGCCGGTTTGTCCGGCGGCATCGCGGGCGACGATCCGAATCCCGGCCTGCCCGGCGGCGGCGGCGGTGGAGGCGGAGGCGGTGGAGGCGGAGGCGGTGAGATCGCCGTCGGCGACCTCTACAGCATCGACGTGAACACCAATTCCCTGGTGCGGATCGACCGCGCCACGGGCGGCATCGCCGTCGTCGGCGCCCTCGGCCTCAACCTGCACGATCCCGATCTCGCCGTCGTGAACGGCGTGCTCTACGCCATCGATACCGACTACGCCAGCGGCACCACCCGCCTGCTGTCGATCGATCACCGCACCGGCGCCGTGCTGTCCGACGTCAACGTCACGTACGGCGGCGGCGCCGTCGGACTCGCCGAGGGACTCACCGCCCGCGACGGCACCCTCATCGTCGGATTCCGCACCGGCGGGTTCCAGTTCTACTCCAACAGCATCGGACGCCTCGGCTTCGACGGCATGATCACCGAGTCCGCCGACCTCGGACTCCTCGACGCGACCGCCGACCTCGACGGACTCGGCTTCGATCCCGTCACCGACCGCGTCATCAGCGCGAACACCGACGTCCTCGGCGCGAACGTCTCGTTCTACAGCATCGCCCAGTCACCGATGGCCTACACCCTCTTCGGCGAGGTCGCGTTCGGCGAAGCGTCCGTCATGACGATCAACGACCTGTCGTTCAACGACGGCGTGCTCTACGGCATCGACGACTCGAACAGCGCCCTCCGACTCTTCGACCCGGAGTCCGGAAGCATGCTCGGCACGATCGTGCTCGACGGTGGCATGAACCTCCGCGGCCTGGCGACGATTCCCGCCCCCGGCGCGCTCGCCGCCTTCGCCCTCGCTCCCCTGTTCAACGGACGACGACGCCGACGGGCGTGACACCAGGCGGCCGTCGCGCGCTTCCGGGCCGGAACGTCATCGCCGCCGGTGAATCGGCGCCGGTCACCCTCCGCTCCGGTCGCGGGCGGCCACCTCAGCCGTCGTCGCCGTCGCCAAGGGCCCGCAACGTCGGACGCTCCCGCCAGACGTCGAGCGACGCCTCCACCTCGCGCCCGACGCGACACAACGTCGCCTCGTCGTCGAGCCGGCCCCACAACGTGATGTTGCGCGGCCGCCCGTTCGACCGCACGCCGCACCGCAACGTCAGACACGGATGACCGGTGAAGTTCGTCACGAGCAGCAGCCCGGCCGCGAAACTCGGCGAGATGAGCGCGTCCACGTCCGTCATGACGTCGGCCATCATGCCCATGACCCGGCGCCGGAACCGCTCCGCCTGCACGTACTCGATCGCCGGAACGAACCGCGCCTCGCGGAACGAGTTCGGCCAGGCCGCGGGATCCTGCCAGACCATCGAATCGTCCGCGTCGGTGAGTGTGAGTTCCTCGAACGCCGCCGCGGCCTCGACGCCGAGGATCGGCATCATCGCGCCGTAGTCGGCGTCGGGCATCTCGACGGGGACGAGTTCGATGCCGCGCCCGCCGAGTCGCTCGAGCACGCACCGATCGAGTTCGTGCGCCCCGCGCTGCTCGAACCACGCGGGATCGTATCCGAGTCGGACCCCCCGCACGGACGCCGCGCCGTCGTACGGGAAGCCGGCGTTCCGCGAGGACGGGTCGCCGTCGTCGGCGCCGCGGACGGCATCGAACACGAGGGCGGCGTCCTCGACGGTGCGGGTGATCGGTCCGATCTTGTCGAGCGACCAGCACAGCGCCATCGCGCCGGTGCGGGCGACGCGTCCGAAGGTCGGTCGCAGGCCGGTGGTTCCGCAGCGCATGCAGGGAGAGACGATCGAGCCGTAGGTCTCGGTGCCGAGCGCGAAGCCCACGAGCCCGGCCGCGGTCGCCGCCGCCGACCCGGCACTCGACCCGCTCGAGCCCTGGTTCAGATCCCACGGGTTCTTCGTCACGCCGCCGAACCAGATGTCGCCGTAGGCGAGCGCCCCGAGCGTGAGCTTCGCGACGAGCACCGCGCCGGCCTCGCGCAGACGGCGGACGACGTACGCATCCTCCGTCGCGACGCGATCCCGGTACGGCGTCGCGCCCCAGGTCGTCGCGATGTCCTTCGTGTCGAAGAGGTCCTTCGCGCCGTACGGGATCCCGTGCAACGGCCGGCGCGAGCGCCCGGCCGCGAGTTCGACGTCGGCCGCCTCCGCCTGCGCGAGCGCCGTCGCTTCCGTGAGCGTGATGACGCACTCCAGCGTCGGCCCGATCCGCTTGAGCCGCTCGAGGTAGAGACGCGTGAGGCGCACGCTCGTCAACTCGCCGCGATGCAGCCAGGCCGACAGCGACGTCACCGGCGCGAAGGCGATGTCCTCGTCGGAACGAGGCAGCGCCGGCGCCTCCGCCGACGCCAGTCGCAGCGGCCCATCCGCCGGCGCCACGTATCGGCCCGGCAGGCGCGGATCGAAGATCTGACCCGGCGCGTCGACGTTGGTCAGCGCGATCCGGCGCCGGCGCTCGTAGCCCGACGCGGCCTGGCGCAGACCCGCGACCATCATCTCCCGCTCGACCGGCGTGAACCGCACGCCGACCAGCTTCTCGGCTTCGGCGATCGTCTCGACCGTGATCTCGTCCGACGGTGCGGCTCCCGCATCGCCCTCCTGCACCGCGTGCACCGCGTCCGCGAAGAGCCCGGCCAGCGCCAGGCCGCCGGCCATCTCCAACAGCGAGCGGCGTGAATGGTCGCGCTTCGACATGCTGCGTCTCCCGCCCCCGACTTCTCGTCCCGGTGCCGGTCCCGGTGTGGTGCCGGTGTTGGTCCCGGTTCGCCCGCTACTTCAGATCGTGCGGCATGAGCTCGATGATCACCGGGTAATGATCCGACGCATATCCCTCGGGCTGCGGATCGGTCCGGTAGTCGTAGGACGGCGGCGGCGCGAGCGTGCCGTACACGTGCGCGCTGCCGGGCACGAACTCGCGGTACGCCGCGCTGTTGAGCAGGATGTAGTCGAGCACGCGGTCCGACTCGTGGGTCTTGAACAGCGGCATCTCGGGATCGTCCTTCCACGTCGTCCGATGGGCGAGCGTGTCGACGAACCCGGCTTCGAGGTAGACCCGCATGGACTTGTCCCACGGTGCCGCGTTGAAGTCGCCGAGGATGGCGACGTTGCGTGCCGGATCCTCGCGCATGACCGCGCGGGCGATCTCGACGATCTTGAGCGCCTCGGCCTCGCGGTGGTACTTGAGCGACGATCCGCCGGCCTTGTGGTGGACGACGAAGAGCGTGAGCAGGTAGTCCGGCCGCACGCGGATCGTGACCATGAGCGGGCTGCGCTGGAACGTGAGCGACGAGCGCTTGTCGGCGGGCACGTCCTGCCAGCCGTCGCCGGCGCGGCGCACGTCGGTGATCGACAGGTTCGGCCACACCTTCGCCTCGACGATCTCGTATCGACTGAGGACCGACTGCTCGACGCCGCGGTAGTACCCGGCGTCGAGCGACGCGAGGTGCGTGTACCCCATGTCGCGCAGGTACGTGTCGCGCAGCCAGCGGAGCGCGACGTCGGACTCGACCTCCTCGAGGGCGATGATGTCGGCGTTCACGGTGCGGATCGCCTCGGCGAGCGTCTCGCAACGCGCGACGGGCGTCGCCATCGGCAGGTCGTCAAACTCGCCCGACAACGTCGGGTCGTCGACCTGATCGAAGAAGTTGAGCAGGTTGTAGGCCGCGAGACGAACCGCGCCCGACGTCCGCGGCAGCGGCTCGGAGAGTCCGAAGCGGTTCACCGGCTTCGCCGCGCCCTTCGGTGACGACGGCGTCGACGTCCGCAGGGGTTGCGTCATCGCCACGAGCACGCCGGTGACGACCACCAGCGCCGCCATCGACAGCCGCCGACGCGATGAACCGGACAGGACGGGGATCCGCATGGCGTCGACTCCCAGCCGGTCGCGCGGCTCAGACGAGCAGCGTCGCCGGATGCTCGATGTAATGCTTCACGGTCTGAAGGTACTGCGCGGCCATCGCGCCGTCGATGACCCGGTGATCGAGGCTCAGCGTCGCCGACATCTCGTGTCCGACGACCACCGCGCCGTCACGCACCACCGGCACCGCCATCGCCGCGCCCACCGCCAGGATCGCCGCGTTCGGCGGATTGATGATCGCCGTGAAGTGATCGACGCCGAACATGCCCAGGTTCGAGATCGTGAACGTCGAGTCCGACATGTCCTGCGGCGAGAGCCCGCGGGTCCGGGCGGCCTCGGCGAGACGCTTGCTCTCGGCCGAGATCTGACGCAGCCCGATCCGATCGGTCTGACGCACCGTGCCGACGACGAGACCGCCGCCACGCTCGGGCGGCAGGGCGATCGCGATCCCGATGTTCACGTCCGCGTGATACCGGATGCTGTCGCCGCCGAACGAGGCGTTGAACGCCCGATGCTGGTGCATCGCCAGCGCGCAGGCGCGGACGAGGAAGTCGTTCACCGACAGCTTCACGCCCTGGGCCGCGAGCTGCTCGTTGAGCGTCGCCCGCAGCGCCAGCAGCGGATCCATGTCGAACCGCATCGTGACCTGGTAGTGCGGGATCGTCGTCTTCGATTCGACGAGTCGACGGGCGATCGTCTGGCGCATCGACGACAGCGGCGCCGTCTCGGCGGTGAGCGTCGAGCCCGGCAGCGGCATCATGGTCGGCGCACCGGTCGCGGCGCCGCCGGTCGCGGGACCGGCCGCGATCGCGTCCTGGACGTCGCGCTTGACGATGCGCCCGTGCGGGCCCGAGCCGTGGATCGAGCGCAGCGGGATCGCGTGCTCCTCCGCCATGCGTCGCGCGACGGGACTGATCCGCAGACGCGCGCCGCACCCCTCGTCGCCCGTCGCCGCCGCGCCGTTGTCGCCCGCGGCCGGAGTCGCGCTCGTCGCGGTCGCGCCCGCGGCCGGCGCCGCCTCCTTCGCTGCCGGCGCCTCGTCGGTCTTCACCGCCTCGGCCTTGCCCGACTCGGCCGTCGGCGTCTTCGTCGCGGCGGCGGCCTTGTAGGACGACGCGACCTTCTTCGGGTCTTCGTCGTCCTCGGCGAGGATGGCGATGGGCGTGCCCACCTCGACGGTCGTGCCCTCGGTGACGAGCACGCGGGCGATCACGCCGTCGTCGTAGACCTGCATCTCCATCGTCGCCTTGTCGGTCTCGATGTCGGCGACGACCGTGCCCGAGGCGACGGCGTCGCCCTCGGCGACGTTCCACTTCAGAATCGTGCCCTGCTCCATCGTGTCCGACAGGCGTGGCATGGTGATCTCGATCGACATGACTGGCCCTTCTGCTCATCCAACCCAGGTCGGCGGACCGGCCACGCGCTCGCGCGTTCAGGCCCGGTAGGTCGCCGACCGCACCGCTTCGGCGATCTTCCGCGCGTTCGGCAGCATCTCCTGCTCGAGCGTGTGCGCGTACGGCGCCGGAACATCGTCACTATGGACTCGATGCACGTAATTGTCGAGGTCGTCGAAGCAGTATCGGTGCACCTGCGACGCGACCTCCGATCCCGGCGACCCGAACGACCACGACTGGTCGACGACGACGCAGCAGTTCGTCTTCCGAACGCTCGTCACGATCGTGTCGATGTCCAGCGGCCGGATCGTCCGCCCGTCGATGACCTCGCACTCGATGCCCTCCTTCGCCAGCTCGTCCGCGGCATCGAGGCAGAAGTGCACCGGGCGCCCGAAGCTCACGATCGTGCAGTCCGCGCCTGCGCGGCGCACGACCGCCTGTCCGAACGGAATCAGGAACTCCTCCTCCGCGACCTCGCCCGTCATCGACAGGAGACGCTCGGATTCGAGGAAGAACACCGGGTCGTCGTCGCGAATCGCGGTCTTGAGCAGACCCTTCGCGTCGGAAGGCGTCGACGGAATCGCCATCTTGAGACCGGGCACGTTGGAGAACAGACCCTCGACGCACCAGGAATGCGTCGAGCCGAGCTGGCCGCCCGCACCGTCGTTGCCGCGGAACACGATCGGACACCCGAACTGCCCGCCCGACATGTACAGCATCTTCGGCGCGTTGTTCAGGATCGGGTCGGCCGCGACGAGACTGAACGACCAGCTCATGAACTCGACGACCGGGCGCAGACCCATCATCGCCGCGCCGATCCCCATGCCGGCGAACCCGGACTCGGAGATCGGCGTGTCGATGATGCGGCGCGGGCCGAACTCGTCGAGCATTCCGCGGCTCACCTTGTACGCGCCGTTGTACTGCGCGACCTCCTCGCCGATGAGGAACACGCGCTGATCGCGCCGCATCTCCTCGCTCATGGCTTCGCGGAGGGCGTCACGGAATTCAATCGTTCTCGTCATGGAGCGCGGTTCCTGAAGGGAAGCCCGGATGATTCGTTCGTGCCCCGGATCGGATGGTCGGACGGCGGGACGGACACCGGCCGGAGCGTCCCGGCGGACTCAGTCGGCGGCGGCGTCCGGTTCGTCGGTGAGCAGTTGCGGCTCGCTCGTCCCGGTGTACGGGCCCCAGCGTTCGACGTACACGTCGTGATACAGCTCGCTGAGGTCCGGTTCCGGCGACGCCTCGGCCCAGGCGATCGCGTCCCGCACCTGCGTGCGCACGTCCTTCGTCATCGCCTTGACGTCGTCCTCGGTGAGGTCACGCTCGGTCGCGAGGTACTCCTGAAGGCGGGTGATCGGGTCCTTCGCCTCGAACTCCGCCTCCTCCTCCTTCGTCCGGTACTTGCGCGGATCCGACATCGAGTGACCCTTGAAGCGGTACGTGCGGATGTCGACGAAGGCCGGGCGCGAGGTCTCGCGACAGCGGTCCGCCAGCGCCTTCATCCCGTCGTACACCGCCAGCACGTCCAGACCGTCGTCGATCCGGAGACTCTCGATGCCGTACGCGACCGCCTTCTGGATGATGTCGTCCCCCATCGTCGTGCCCCGCGTGATCGCGGTGCCCATCGAGTACCCGTTGTTCTCGACGCAGTAGATCACCGGCAGATCGAACAGGCCGGCGAGGTTCATCGCCTCGTGCAGCGCGCCCTGGTTCAGCGCGCCGTCGCCCAGGAAGCACAGCGTCACCCGGTCCGACGTCCCGCCGTCGATCACCTCGTCCATGTACTTCGTCGCGAAGGCCAGGCCGGCCCCGAGGGGCGTCTGGGCGCCGACGATCCCGTGACCGCCGAACATCCAGTGCGTCTTGTCGAACAGGTGCATCGACCCGCCCTTGCCCTTCGCGCACCCGCCGATGCGGCCGAACATCTCGGCCATCGCGTACTTCGGATCCATCCCCCGCGCCAGCGCATGACCGTGATCGCGGTACGCCGTCACGATCGGGTCGTTCGGACGAACCGACGCCGTGCAGCCGACCGCCACCGCCTCCTGGCCGTTGTACACGTGACAGAACCCGCCGATCTTCTTGTCCTGGTACGCCTGCATCGTGCGCACCTCGAACTCCCGGATCAGCATCATGTCCCGAAGCCAACCCACCAGGGTCTCCGTCGGCAATGATCGCGACAGACTCTGCGTGGCACGCTGGGAAGACGTCACCGTGGCCATACGTACTCCTGGGGCTGGTCCGATCGCCCGACCGACAACTCGGTCGCCGGGCGCGAACCCTCGTTTATAGGCGACCAGACGGGTTTCGACAACTCGGCCCCGCCGAATCCCGACGCGCGGCCGCCCTCGTCCAGCACCGCGCCGACCCCGCGCACCGACCCCCCGATCACGCCGGAATGACACCGGACCGGACGACGACGTCCGGTCCGGTCGGTGGTGCGTGGGTCGCGTCGGCCGGGCCACGGCCCGGCGGCACGTTCGCGCGGGTCAGGACGCCGGTCGAAGTTCCTCGGCGATGGCGCGGGCCTGGAGGATGATGAGCGCCGTCTCGAGCTGCGGATCGAGCCCGAGGTCGACGAGATCGCGCACGTTCGGGCGCTTCGGCGAGTTCGGGTCGAGTTCGCCG
Organism: Phycisphaerales bacterium; assembly: GCA_020427625.1. Lineage (GTDB taxonomy): Bacteria > Planctomycetota > Phycisphaerae > Phycisphaerales > SM1A02 > JAGQOI01. Next base: position 8,999 of record JAGQOI010000332.1, read on the forward strand.
TTCTCGTCCTCGGGAATCATGTCCGCGTCCTGGCGCAGTTCGAGAGCCGCGACGATCTGATCCGGCGCCATCGGCACGTCGATGTCGGGATTCACGCCCCAGGTCATCGCGTTCTGACGGTGGTGGACGATCTCGCCGCGCGGGTCGGTCGGCGACTTCGGAAGGCGGTAGTACTGCGTCGTGAGCTTGAGCATCGTGTCCTGCGAGACCGGGTGCACGGTCTGGACGCTGCCCTTGCCGTAGCTCCGCTCGCCGACGATGACGGCGGCGTTGTACGCCTGGAGACAGCCCGAGACGATCTCGCTCGCGCTCGCCGAACCCTTGTTGATGAGCACCACGGTCGGCACGCCGGCCCGCTGGATCGTCGCGCGGCTCATGCGCGCGTCGTGCTTGAACTGGATGTGTTCATCCTTGTCCTCGCCCGAGACGATGCGCCCCGACGGCACGAACAGGTTCGAGATGTTCACGGCCGAGTTGAGCAGCCCGCCCGGGTTGTAGCGCAGATCGAGGATCAGGCCGTTCGGCATCTGCGTGCCGTTGTGGGTGATCTCGCCCCAGGCCTTCATGAGATCGTCGAACGTGTCGTCGCTGAACTGCGACAGACGCACGTAGGCGATGCGGTTCACGGGATCGACCATCCAGTCCCACTGCGGCACGCCGTCCTTGCTCAGGCCGGTCTTCCACCAGCCGCTCACCGAGTAGATCTTGATCTGCTGCCGGATGACCGGGATCTGGATCACGTCCTCGACGCCCTCGCGCCGGATGCCGAGGACGACCTCGCGACCCTGCGGCCCGGTGATCCGGTCCACCGCGTCGTTCAGCGTCCAGCCGACGGTCGACTTGCCGTCGACCTCGACGATCAGGTCGTTCGGCTTCACGCCGGCGAAGTACGCGGGCGACCCTTCGAGCGGGTTGATCACCATGATCTCCCGCTTGTCGTCATGCCGGATGAGGATGCCGACGCCGACGAAATTGCCCTCGGTCGCCTGCTGGAACCGGCGCAGCTTGTCCGGCCAGATGATCTCCGAGTACTGGTCGAGCGACGCCATCGCGCCGTCGCCGAACTCGCGCAGGAGCACCGGTTCCGGCAGCGCCAGCGTCTCCTCGTTCAACTCCATGAGACGCGCGAGGATCGTGTCGCACTCCCGCGCCCCCGGATCGAAGTCCTTCAGGCGGGCGGTGAACGTGTCGAGCACCGAGGTGAAGCGATTCACCCGCTCCGCGTCGCGCACGTTCGGGAACGACTCCGAGAGATCCGTCGTCGTCGCGAGGATCCGCAGCGACTCCAGACCGCCCACGAGCAGCGGCCGCCAGCCCGAATCGTCGATGTGACGCTCGGCCGCGATGTACAACGATCGCTTCAGCGCCGTGACGTCGATGCCCTTCAGACGCTCCTGGAGATCGTCCAGACGCGCTTCATTGAACTCGGGGAACGTGCCGTCCGGATCCAGGCGCGCGGCCTGCTCCTTGCGCATGTCGTACAGACGATGCGGCGCATAGTTCGCCAGCAGCGCCACCCGCTGGTTCACACGATCCAATTCGTCGTGAAACGCCCGCGAATGGTCGAAGAGGATGTTCAACCGGTAGAGCAGTTCCTGGGCTTCGAGCCAGTCGCCGCCCTGCTCCGCGCGAGGCACGAGTTCCGTCGCCTGGCGGATGATCGAATCGAACGCCGGCTCCGTCAGGACCGTGATCGGGTCGTCGGCAAGGGTCTGCACGGCGACCGCCGAGGTGAGCGCGGACGTCAGTTCGCCCTTGGCGATCCGCTCGTCCATCTCCGCCTTCGCCTTCGCGAGCGCCTCGAGACGCTGGGCGTCGGCCTTCGTCGCGTGATCGGCCCGGCGACCGACCACCTCGCGGAACCGATCCACCGCGACATTCGACGGTTCGACGTCGGGCAGGATGAGGAGACGCTCCTCGAGACGCTCCCGGTCGCCCTGCAAGGCCGCGGACCAGATGTCCCGACCCCAGTCGCCGAGCGCGATCCGCTCCGGCGCCGTCGTGCCCCCGAGCAGCGGCAGGCCGCAGGCGAGGGCGAGAATCGAAGTCCAACGAGCGGCACGGGCGGCGAATCTGGTCATGCGACGTGGTTCCCTGTCGTGGTGTGCGTCCCGGGCCACCGAATGTGGCCGCGGCATGGTCCTCGATGCGGTCGGGGCATTGTCTACAAACATCGGCGAACCCTTGATATTCCTTCAACGGAATGACCTGCGAGCCGGTCTCCCGTCATTATCCAGCCTGCATCTCCCTCCAGCTACCGTTTCGATAACTTTTGGTTTCAGATGCCCCCCAGGCGAGAAAAATCGCTCCTGCGCCCGTCCTCGCCCTCGTTATGGATGCGCAACCACCCCCCGGCATTCCCTATACTGGCGGACATGACAGCGAGTTCGCTCCTCGTCCCGGGTGCCGCCGCCGTCCCGACCCCCGCTCCCGACGGGCCGTCGGCCGCCATTCTGCTGTTCGTCGTCGTCTTCACGCTGCTGCTGCTGTTCCTGATCGTCGTCGCCGTGATCTCGCTCGGCCGCCGGTCCCGCCGGAAGGCCGCGGAAGCCGCCGAGGCGCCCGACCGACCCGAGCCCGTCGACGCCTGGACCGAATCCGCCCGACGGCTCGCCGACGATTGAGGCCCGGCCGAGAAGCCACCTACCGCGCCGACTCGATCGCCGCCCGCAGCGCACGCACCTCCGGCTCGTCCGGCGCGATCAGTGCCGCACGGTCCGCCCAGCCCTTCGCCGCGATCCGGTCGCCCGACGCGAGCAGCGACTCCCCCACCCGCACCGCGGCCTGCCATGAATTCGGCTCGCGGCGCACGTTCGCCATCCACGCCGCCGCCGCCCGGACGTGATCGCCCAGCGCTCCATATGCCAGCGCGAGTTCGGCCGTCACGTACGACAACGACCGATCCGCCGCTGCGAGTCCCGCCAGCAACTCGATCGCCCGCTCCGGCTCGCCGGCCCGGCGGCGGATCCGCGCCTCCTGCACCCGCAGCGCGAGGTCCGCCGGATCGATCTCCCGCGCCGTCGTGATCGCCCGGATCGCCGCCTCGTGATGGCCCGCGTCGGTCTCCAGCCCGCCGAGCGTCGCGTACCCGTACGGCTCGTCCGGATCGAGCGCGATGACGTCCGCGATCAACCGACGCGCCTCGTCCACCCGGCCGAGGCCGACGAGCACGTTCGCCGCGAACAGCGGAAACTGCGGATTCGTCGGATCCCTCGTCGCCGCCTCCATGAAGTGAGCCGCCGCCTCCGCCGAGCGTCCCGCGAGCAGCGCAATCGACCCGGCGTCCCGCGCCGCCGAGGCATCCCCCGACCGCAGACGCGATGCCGCGGCGGCATGCTCGTACGCCTCCGCATAGGACGCCGGCGTCGCGCCCGGCGCCGATGCCGCCGCATTGACGAGCACCTGCGCGAGCATCGCATGCGCCTCGGCGGCCTCGGGCGAGCGGTCGATCAGGGTGCGCAGGATGGCCGCGGCGGTCCCGGTATCGCCGTTGTCGAGGTAGGTCTGCGCGGCATCGAGCGACGCATCGATCCGCGCGAGCGTCGGGGACGTCGGCGGGACCGGCGGCGACGGCGCGTCATCGCATCCCGGCAGGGCCAGGGCGACGCACATCAGGATGGACCACGTGAGCCGCGTCAATCTGGGTCTCCGCGCACCGTCGCGCGCCTCCGCCCGGGGCTATGATGCCCGTTCCATGACGAGCACCATGACTTCGAATCAGATGCCCAAGTCCTACACGCCGGCCGAGGCCGAGCCGCTCGCCCTCGCGGCATGGGACGCCTCGGGCGCCTTTCATGCCGAACCCGCGGCCGGGTCCGACGATCGGCAGCCGTATTCTATTGTCATTCCGCCGCCGAACGTCACGGCCGCCCTGCATCTCGGGCACGGTCTGAACAACTCGCTCCAGGACATCCTCATCCGCGTGCACCGGATGCGGGGCTTCAACACGCTGTGGATGCCCGGCACCGATCACGCCGGCATCGCGACCCAGACGGTCGTCGAGAAGCGACTCCTCCAGCAGGAAGGGCGACGACGCACCGACTTCCGGCGCGACGAGTTCGTCGCCCGCGTCCAGGCGTGGAAGGACGAGTACGAAGCGACCATCACCGCCCAGCTCCGCGGCATGGGCTGCTCCTGCGACTGGCCGCGCCAGCGCTTCACCATGGACGACATGTGCGCCACCGCCGTCCGCGAGGCGTTCTTCCAGCTCTTCCGTGACGCGCTCATCTATCGCGGCAAGCGTCTCGTGAACTGGGATCCCGTCACCCTCACCGCCCTCGCCGACGACGAGGTCGAGATGGTCGAGGTCGACGGCTCGTTCTGGTACCTCCGCTATCCGCTCGTCCACGCCGACGCGGAGACGCCCGTGACGTGGGCCGAACTCCGCGCCCGCGACTACCCGCTGCCCGCCGGCGTCGCCGCCGACGACACGCCCGCGTGGGTGACCGTCGCGACGACCCGTCCGGAGACGTACCTCGGCGATACGGCCGTCGCGGTGAATCCGAACGATCCCCGCGCCGCCGCGCTCGACGGACTGCGCGTCCGCCTCCCCATCGTCGGACGCCTCATCCCGATCGTCGCCGACGACTACGTCGTCATGGCCGATCCCGAATCGACCGACGTCAAGGCGCAGTTCGCGACCGGCTTCCTGAAGGTCACGCCCGCGCACGATCCGAACGACTGGGAGATCGGGCGCCGTCACGATCTCGCGGCGATCAACGTCATGGCGCCCGACGGGACGATCTCCGATCGGCACGGCTGGGAGGATGTCGGCGACGCCCGACGTTTCGTCGGACAGACCCGCGAGGATGCGCGGCACGCGGTCGTCACCGAGTTCGAATCCCGCGGACTGCTCGAGGCGGTCCGGCCCTATTCGCACGCCGTCGGACACAGCTACCGCAGTCACGTGCCCGTCGAGCCCTACCTCAGTGACCAGTGGTACGTGAAGGTGAGCGACGACCGACTCGTCGGCGAAGCCCAACGCGCCCTCGCCGACGATCAGTTCGAAGGCGACAAGCCCGCGCGGCCCGGCGGCGCCGTGCGCGTCGGCGACGGCGAACTCCGGTTCTTTCCCGCACGCTACGCCCGCACCTTCCAGGCCTGGCACGACAACCTCCGCGACTGGTGCATCAGCCGCCAGTTGTGGTGGGGACATCGCATCCCCGTCTGGTCGCGCACGTTCGAGGACGCCTCCGCGGCCGACGAGATGCTCGCGCGCTGGACCCGGGCCGCGACGAGAACGCCCGACCGCGTCGCGACCACCGTCGACTCCACCGGCGACGGCACGATCATCCACGTCTGTCTCGGACTCGACACCGACGACATCGCGACGCGCCTCGAAGCCGACGGGTTCATGCAGGATCCGGACGTCCTCGACACGTGGTTCTCCTCCGGGCTCTGGCCGCTGAGCACCATGGGCTGGCCGCGCCCGGATGCGTTCCCCGAGACGATCGGTCTCCTCGAGACGTTCAACCCGACGTCGGTGCTGTGCACGGGTCGCGACATCATCACGTTGTGGGTGAGTCGCATGGTGATGTTCAACCGCTACTTCACGGACGGTCGCGTGCCGTACCGGCACGTGTACATCAACCCGATGATCCAGGACGGACACGGCCAGCGCATGAGCAAGTCGCTCGGCAACGGCGTGGATCCGCGGGACATCATCCACTCGCATGGCGCCGATGCGATGCGCTTCGCTCTCGCGAAGATGGCGACCGGCACCCAGGACTGTCGCCTGCCCGTCGACATGGTCTCGCCGTACTCGGGCGAGACGTTCCGCCCGGAGGAGATCATCAGCCCGGCCGGATACCGCGTCGCCGCGCCGATCCAGAAGTGCCCGAAGACCGGTCGTCCGCTCGTCAGCGGCTACGGCGCGGCATCGGGTCTCGCGACGCCCTCGGACGATCAGCCTCTCGCCCGCAATGCATCGACGAAGTTCGACGAGGGCCGCAACTTCTGCAACAAGCTGTGGAACGCGACGCGGTTCGCGCTGTCGAACATCACCGGCGGCGGCGCCGACGCGAACCCGGACCTCGCGCTCGACGATCTGCCGCTCGCCGATCGGTGGATCATCACGCGTCTCCATCGCACGCTGCACGCGATCGAGGACGCGGTCGCCGACTACCAGTTCAGCGCGTACGCCGAGGCGATGTACGACTTCATCTGGCGCGACTTCTGCGACTGGTACCTCGAGGCGGTCAAGCCCACCATCCGCGAGCACCCCGGCCAGCAGCAGGTCCTCCGCACCGTCCTCAACGCAACGCTACGACTGCTCCATCCGATCTGCCCGTTCGTGACCGAATCGCTCTGGCCGCACGTCCAGGCGACCGGCGCCGCCGGGATGCATGGGATCCGACTCCCCGGCCGCGAACTCCTCGCGGTCGCCGCCTGGCCGGACATCGCCTGCGCCGTCGACGATGCCGCGGCCGCCGAGACGTTCGATCGCCTCCGGACGCTCATCGGCGCGATCCGCCAGATCCGGTCCGATCACCAGGTCCCGCCTCGACGGGAGGTGTGCCTGTACGCGCCCGACGAGGTCCGCGCGCTCATCGAGGCGGGCGGCCCGATCGCGCCCACCCTGGCGAAGCTGCGGGCGATCGAACCGGCCGACGCCCGGGACGCCGGCGCCGTCGTGTTCTCCTTCGAGGGCCACGAACTCGCCCTCGGCGATCTCCTCGATACCGTCGACACCGCATCCGAGATCGAGCGGCTCACGAAGAGACTGGCGGAACTCACCGGGCAGCGCGAGGGTCTGGTGAAGCGCCTGTCCAATCCCGGCTACGCGGACAAGGCGCCGCCCGCACTCGTCCAGCAGACGCGGGACCAGCTCGGCGTCGTCGAGACGGAATTGGAGACGATTCGACGGCGGCTGGACGATCTGGGGGCCTAGAATCCCCGCGGCACGGTGCTCGGCACCGGGCCGGACATGAAGGCGCCCTCGCACGGAGGTCAGGCGGCAGTGAACCGATCGCTCCTCGTCACGACGACGGTCATCCTGTCCCTGTCGGTCCTGCACGGCTGCACGTCGGCGCCGCCGCGGGCCAACCCCTCCGCCACCGCCGGCAATCCCGGTGCCGCGGATCCCGAGTCCTCCTCCGCCGCCCCCATGCCCGTCGTGGTTCCCGCGGCCGACGTCGCGTTGCCGCCCATCGTGCGCGCGCCGTGGACGTACGGCGGCGACGGTGATGTCGGCGAGGTCATCGAGACCTCGCGCTTCCGGATCCACACGACCGCCCGCGATTCGCGCATCGTCGATCGCATCGGCCCGTTCATGGAAGCGGCGCTGAACCAGTACACGACGACGATCACCGACCTCCCCCGACCGTCCCGCGCCGTGAACACCTACCTGTTCCGCGATCGCGACCAGTGGACCATCAAGACCCGCGAGGTGCTGCGCAACCAGGCGTCGGACTTCCGCAACCTCGGACGCGGCGGATTCACGACCGGCGGCACGGCGGTCCTCTACGACATCGGCCTCAAGGACACCCTTTCGATCGCCGCCCACGAGGGCTGGCATCAGTACACCCAGACGACGTTCCGCGACCCCCTCCCGCTCTGGCTCGAGGAGGGCGTCGCGACGTACATGGAGGGGTTCCGCCTCTCGCGCGACGGATTCGAGTTCCGCCCGTGGTACAACTGGGAACGCTTCGGAACCCTGCGCACCGCCGTCCGCCGCGGACGACTCATCGACCTCGAGGACATCCTCGAACACACGCCCCAGGCGTTCCTGAACGAGGGCAAGAACGACCTTCTCGTGTACTACGCGCAGGGCTGGGCGCTCGTCCAGTTCCTCGTCGAAGGCGAGAACGGGCGCTACCGTCCGCAACTCGAGCGCGTCCTCCGCGATGCGGCCATGGGCACGCTCCACGACACCCTCGTGAAAGCGATGCCGGATCGCCGACGCGCCATCCGCGGCGGACTCGGACGTGCACTCATCGACGGCTACTTCACCGACGACTTCGAGGCGTTCCGACGTGAGTACCTCCGGTTCATCAGCGCCATCACCCAGCGCGGCGCCGGCTACGCCATCAACCAGGGCATCAGTCCGATCGAGCCAGACGATGCCGCGCCCGCACCCTGAGTCCCCCGCGCCTCGAGGCGTCGATCCGAACGTGAGACGCGCATGCTGATCGGCGTGCTGTCGGATTCGCATGGTCGCGCGGCGATCACCGTCGAGGCGGTCCGCGTCCTCCTCGACGCCGGGGCCGAACGCCTGCTGCACCTCGGCGACGTCGGCACCGACGAGGTCATCGAGGCTCTCGCGGGCGTTGATGCCCGGATCGTGCTGGGCAACTGCGACTACCCGGAAGCGCCGCTCACGAGGCACGCCGAACGCATGGGCGTCGCCGTCGATCACCCGATCGGACGGTTCGAGGTCGACGGTCGCACGATCGCCTTCACGCACGGACACCTCGCCGAATGCATGCGGGACGCCCTCGCCGAACGCGTCGACTACCTGCTGCACGGACACACCCATCTCGTCCGCGACGAACGGGTCGGATCGACCCGGATCCTCAATCCCGGAGCCCTCTTCCGCGCGGCCCGGTATACTGTCGGGGTGCTGGACCCCACGACGGACCAGTTCCAGGTGATCGAGTTGCCCTCCTCCCGTACCCACCCATGACGGACCAGACGCCGGATGTCGATCCCGCCCGACTCGTGATCCGGGTCGCGAGCGATGATGACGCCGCCGCCATCGCCAACCTGCTCGACGCCGGACGCCTCGGCAGCGAACCGGCGCCGACCCTGCCCGACCAGGCGATCTCGCGCCTCGGTCCCGACGCCTCCGACGAGACCGGACACAGCGGCTTCTGGCTGGGCGAACTCGACGGCCTCGCCGTCGGCATCGTCGGCGTCCACCAGACGAGCCGCCATCGCGTCGAGGTCCGCGGCCTGCGCGTGCATCCCGAGTACCGACGCGTCGGCATCGGCACCCGCCTGATGGAACACGCCATCCTCTACTGCCAGCGCCAGGGCTTCCTCAAGGTCGCGCTCGACGTGCGCACCGAACGCGAGCCGGCGATCAAGCTCTTCGAAAAGTGCGGCTTCCAGCTCGCCGGAACCCGCAACGGCGAATCGAGCACCCACGAAGTCCTCGACTTCTACCTCGACCTCTACCGCGAACCGGGCATCTGACCGCGCGCGACCACACGCCCCGATCCGGATGGACCGAGGCGTGCAGGTCATCGTGCCGATTCGGCCGGCGGCCGCCGCGCGCCGGGTCAGGGCGCGTCGTTGCCGGGCGCGGGGACTTCGCGTTCGAGCGCGGCGATGGCGTCCTGGAGTCGGGCGATCTGTTCGCGCAGCGCGGCGATGCGGTCCCTGGCGCTCTTCGCGCCGTCCGCCGGCGCGCCGCCGGGACGGGCGATCTCGACGTGCACGCGCGGACTCGCGCCGCTCGGGCGCGGCAGCACGAGGTCGATGTCGTGCTGACGCGGGATGAAGATGCTGTCGAACACCTTGCCGGGCACGCGCAGTTCATCGAG
>JAGQOI010000333.1 GCA_020427625.1 Phycisphaerales bacterium
ATCGGCCGGAGCGGGAGGAAGACGCCGCGGCGTCCGGGCACCCAGACGCCCCACGTCTGCGTCGGCGCGTGCCAGGCCTCGACGCAGCGCAGGGGCAAGCCCTGTTGAACGACCTGTGCGAACTGGTCGGGGCTGAGGCCGGTGGTGACCACCGTGCGTGCCACATCGCGTGCGGAGCGGGCCGCGTCGGGTGGGATCATCACACCAGGGCCGTCTCCGGCGTCACCCAGGATCAGGCTCGTCTTGCCGAACGACGCGCTGCGGTTCACCCGGTACCCATTCACGATGAGGGCGTCATGCGTGTGGCCATCCAGCCAGGGGTGATACTGCAGCATCGGTGCCACGTACGCGACCACGATCGACGTCACCAGCCCGAGCAGTCCGCACACGACGACCCGTCGCAGCACCTTCTTCATGCGTCCCCCGTCGTCACGATCCACCCGCCGACATCATCACTCCACCGCAGACAAGGCGCCGCGGCCCGACGCCGTTCCGACGATCACGATCCGGAGCACTGTCCCGCGACCTCTTGGGCGGCGGAGCATCGGGTCGCCTGACCACACTCCGGACAGCGCATCCCGAACACGACCGGATAGCCATAGTACCCGCACCGTCCTCGCCGCAGCCGCGATGCGAATCGAACCGTCCAAGCCATCCAGCCCACGATCGCCGACACAACGAACGCCGTTGCACGCCGTCGCGTGGATCTCACCTCAGTTGGCGCCGCCTCCTGCGCTCTCCACGACCTGAGCTGCCTGGTCCCAGACGACGAGCAGGATGTCGAGATCACACCGATCAACGGTGCCGTCGCCGTTGAGATCGGCATCCGACGCGCGGCCCCAGTCGGCCAGCAGCATCGCCAGATCCGATGCATCAACGGTGCCATCCCCGTTCAGGTCCGGCGACTGTGACGAGCCACCGTAGAAGATATCGATGGCGCCGGCGTCTTCATCCTCGGGAGCGCCCTGGTGACCGATGATGACATCGTCGTAGCCGTCTCCGTTGAGATCCCCGAGCCCGTCGGCGGTCCACCCGTAGAACCCCAACTCGAACCCGGTATGGACGCCGATCGCTTGTCCGGTCAGCCCGGAATAGACGAAGGCCCGGCCGCTGAACGTGCCATTCGCGCCGTTCTGAATGTCGGTCAGGATCAGGTCGGGCGCACCGTCGCCATCGACGTCGCCGATCAACTTCATCACGCGCACGTTGACGAGGTTGCTTTCCTGACAGAAGGGGGGCACGCAGCCGATCTGAGCCCCCGTGGCCCCGGAATAGATGCGGGCGTACTCGTACTCGGCCAGAATCGCGAAATCAGGGATCTCATCACCATCAACATCGCCAACGCCGGAAACGGCTCCGCCAATGCGCTCGAACGGTACGCTTCCGACGTACTCGTAGAGGAGTGCAGCGCTCCTGCCCGAGTAGATGCGGGCGCGCCCATGTCGTTCCGTCGGCTGATTGAAGTTGACGTCCCACTTGGACGCGCCGATCGCAAAGTCATCTCGACCGTCCCGATCGATGTCGCCGATGTTGGCGAACGAGTCGCCCATTCGCAGATCCTCCTGCTCGCCGACGAAGTCGAAGATGACGGCTCCATCCGGACCGGAGAAGACCATGATGCG
>JAGQOI010000334.1 GCA_020427625.1 Phycisphaerales bacterium
CCATCGGCGCCGTCGCATTCGTCATCGGCTCCCTCATCTTCCGACGCACCGCCGCCGACTGACGCCCGCCGCGTCCCCTCTCGCACACCCCGTTCCGGTCGGCGCGGCCGGCGCCGACGGGACGCTATGATGTTGCGATGCCCGTCCCGAACTCCAGCGCCGGCGTCCGCCTGACCATCGCGGCACCCGCCCACAACGAACGCGACAACGTCCGCCGTCTCGTCGAGGAGATCGTCGACGCCGTCGCTCCGATGGGGGTGACGTACGAGATCGTCATCGTCGACGACGGATCGACCGACGATACGCTCGACGTCCTGCGCGACGTCCGGTCCACCTGCCCCGAACTCCGCATCCTCCGCATGACGAATACGCCGCCCGGACGAGGGAACGGCCAGTCCGCGGCCTTCAGCGCGGCGTTCGGCGCGGCGCGGGGCGACTACATCGCGGTCCTCGACGCCGATCTTCAGAACGATCCCGCCGACCTGCCCGCGATGTACGCGCGCATGATGGAGGTCGACGCGGACATGGTGCAGGGCGACCGGTCGGCCGCGCGACGCGACACGTTCGTGCGCCGGATGAGTTCGGTCGTCGGGCGTCTGTTCCGGCGCTGGCTGCTCGGCGACACGATCCGCGACACCGGGTGCTCGCTGCGCCTCATGCGGGCGGAGGTCGCGCGGGCGATCCCGCTGGAGTTCCGCGGGATGCATCGGTTCATTCCGGTCACCGCGCGCCAACTCGGCTACACGGTCGTCGAAGTGCCCGTGCACCACCGGCCGCGCACCGCCGGCGAGGCGAAGTACGGCGTGTGGAACCGCGCCATCCCGGGCCTCGTCGACTGTCTCGCCGTGCGCTGGATGCGCAACCGCCGTCGTCCGACGACCTGCGAATCCGTCGACGCGGCCGGCGCCGCGACGCCGCGACCGGAACCGATCGCCCACGAGATCATGCCATGATGACCATGCTCGCCGCCGCCGCGCCGTCGCCGTCGATGCTCGACCAGTTCATGGTCTGGGCCAACGTGCACACGGCCGCCGAGGTCTGGCTGCTCGTGTTCGGCGTGCTCGGCCAGGGGGTGTTCTTCATGCGCTGGATCGTGCAGTGGATCGCCAGCGAGAGCCGCGGCGAGTCGCACGTGCCCGAGATGTTCTGGTGGATCAGTCTGGTCGGCGCCACGATGCTGTTCGTCTACTTCGGCCTGCGCGGCGAGGTCGTCGGCCTCCTCGGCCAGTCGGTCGGATGGACCGTCTACAGCCGCAACCTCATGCTCCTCGCCCGCAAGCGACGCCTGCTCGCCGCCGAATCGCCGTGACCGCGACGACGATCGACATCCTCGGGGTCACCAGTGCGATGTACGTCGAGACGACCGGCGCGCGGGGCATCCGTTCCGCCGTCGCCCTCGACGAGTACCGACGCACGTTCCGCGCCGGCCACGCACCCGACGGCGTCGACCTCGGCCCGGTCCGTCCGGTGCGCGCCGACGACGATGACGGGACCGTGAAGTTCCTGCTGCGGCACGCCGACGGGCTCGAGACCGAGTCGGTCATCATTCCCGGTCGCGGCTCCGCGGGTCGCGATCGGCGCACGTTGTGCGTCTCGTCGCAGGTCGGTTGCGCGATGGGCTGCGGCTTCTGCGAGACGGCGCAGATGGGCCTGATGAAGAACCTCACGCCCGCGGAGATCGTCGGACAGTGGTTCGCGGCGCGATTCGCGCTCGACGCCGTCATCGACAACATCGTGTTCATGGGCATGGGCGAACCGCTCGACAACGTCGACGCCGTGCTCGCGGCGATCCGCGTGCTCACGGACCGCAACGGGCCGGCGATCGCGCCGTCGCGGATCACCGTGTCGACGGTCGGACGGGACGCCGGCATCCGCCGACTCGGTGCCGCGCTGCGCGAGGACCGGCTCGGTCGCGTGCAGCTCGCCGTCTCCGTGAACGCGCCGAACGACGACATCCGCGCGTCGATCATGCCGATCAATCGCGCCACGCCGATGGCGGCGCTGATGAATGCCATGCTCGACTGGGCGGCGGACCGCCGGGCCCGCGTGCTCGTCGAGTACGTCTGCATTCCCGGCGTCAACGACGCCGACGCCCACGCCGACGAACTCTGCCGCTACCTGCGCCCGCTCGACTGCACGGTGAACGTGATTCCCTACAACCCGCGCCGGGATTCGCCCTGGCCGGCGCCGGACGACGCGGACGTCGCGCGGTTCGTCGACCGCATCGCGGGTCACGGCCAGGCGGTCCGGCGGCGTCGCACGCACGGGCGGGCGGCGATGGCCGCCTGCGGTCAACTCGGCAATCCCGCGATCCGTCGGCGTCGGTTCGTGGCGCTCGGGACGGACGGGGATCCGGGCTGATCGTGCCGATCGCGACGGCGGGTTCCACGTCCGCCCGGACGTTATCGCCGGGCCGGGCGCGCGCCGGGTCGTTCTGCATTCGACGTTCCATCCGGCTCCACGGTGCGCCGTCGGCGATCGACGCCGGCGGGACCTCGTGGAACGGAGGACCGCCCGCATGTCCGAGAACACGACCCGAACGAAGTCGCCGCGCCGGCGCCGACCCTCGCTCGTGTGGGTGCCGATGATGGCGTTCGGTCCCCTGAACGGGCTCGGCGTCGCCTGGGCGGGCGAGGCGCTCGGGTACGGCCGGGCGCTGCCGGCGCTCGCGGCCGTGTTCGTCGGCTGGGTCTCGATCATGCTCCTGATGCCCTGGGCGTCCATCGCCTTCGGGCGCACCGGGCTGCGCGAGGTCGAGCGGCTCACGGCGTTCGTGCGCGACGCGCTGCGCCACGAGCGCCGGCTGCCGCTCCATGCCATGCCCATGGACCGCACCGACGAGATCGGCGAACTCGCCCAGGCCGTCCAGGAGACGCTCGCGCGATCCATCCAGACCCGCATCGAGTCGAAGACGCTGAACCGCGCGTTCGACGACGAGATCGCGCGAGGCATCCGGCGGGCGACGAGTCGCCTCGAGGTCGAGGCCTGCACCGACGCCCTCACCGGCCTCGGCAACCGACGCCTCCTCGACCGGCGGCTCAACGAACTGCTCGACGACGATCGCGCCGAACCCGTCTCGCTCATCATCCTCGATCTCGACTTCTTCAAGCCCGTCAACGACATCCTCGGACATGCCGTCGGCGACCAGTGTCTCGTCGACGTCGCGTCCATCCTCAAGGCGATGCTCCGTCACGACGATTGCGCGGCACGGCTCGGCGGCGACGAGTTCGTCGTCCTGCTGCCCGGTCTCGCCCGCGAGTCGACGGTGCGGATCGCGCAGCGCATCGCGGCCCTCTACGCCCGCATGCCCTGGCCGCACCTCGACGCCGAGCGGCCGTCCATGAGCATCGGTGTCGCGACGATGGCCGGACACGATCGGGCGCCCGCCGACGATCTGTTCCGGCGCGCCGACGAGGCGCTCTACGCCTCCAAGCGAGGCGGGCGCGGGCGCGTGACGTCGGATCGCGCCTTCGCCGGAGCCGCCTGACCGCGACGTTCCGATTCGACCCGATTTCGGCTACCATCCCCGGTCGAAACGGACCCAGACAAGGGGATGGTCACATGACGGTGACGAGCCAGTCGCGAAGCGAGATCTTCAACCGACGCGCCGACGAGACCCTCCGGTCCCTCCGGGACGGTGGTCAGTACAAGCGCCTCCAGATGATCGAAGGACCGATGGACGCCACCATCCGGCTCCGCGATCACGGCGAAGTCGTCTGCCTCTGCTCGAACAACTACCTCGGACTGGCCAACCACCCGGACGTCGTCCGCAGCGGCATCGAGGGGATCAGGCGCTACGGCGGCGGGACCGCGTCGGTGCGCTTCATCTGCGGCACGTTCGAGTGTCACGAGGTCCTCGAGAACACGATCGCCGAGTTTCTCGGCGTCGAGGCGGCGTACACCTTCGTGTCCTGCTGGACCGCGACCGAGGCCGTCTTCCCGACCCTCTGCGAGCCCGGCGACCTCATCGTCTCCGATGAACTCAATCACGCCTGCATCATCGATTCGATGCGCCTCGCAACCGCGATGAAGCGCGGCGTGAAGAAGAACGTCTTCAGCCACGGCAACCTCGATGCCCTTCGCGCCGTGCTCGACCAGGCCCGCGCCGACCCCGAGGTCACCGGCGCCATCTGGGTCGTGACTGACGGCGTGTTCTCCATGGAGGGCGACATCGCCGACCTGCCCGGACTCCGCGCGGCCTGCGACGAGTACGGCGCGCTCCTCGTCGTCGACGACTCCCACGGCACCGGCGTCATGGGCCCGACCGGGCGAGGCACGCACGAACACTACGGCATGGCCGGCGCCGACATCGACTTCTTCACCGGCACCCTCGGCAAGGCCCTCGGCGGCGCGGCCGGCGGATACGTCGCCGGTTCGAAGCGGGGCATCGAACTGCTCGTTCAGCGGGCCCGACCGACGCTCTTCACGAACGCCCTGCCGACCACCGTCGCGTGCTCCGCTGAGACCGCGATCCGCGTGCTCATGAACGAGCCGCAGCGCGTGCAGAAGCTCCGCGACAACGTCGCGTACGCCCGCAAGGGCATCGCCGCCGTGGGGTTCGAGGTCCTCGAGTCGCCGACGGCGATCTGTCCCATCATCGTCGGCGACACCGCCCGCGCCATCGCCATGAGCAACCGACTGCTCGAGATGGGCGTGTTCGTCATCGGCTTCGGCTATCCGGTCGTGCCCGAGGGCACCGCCCGGCTCCGGGTGCAGATCTCGGCCGCACACGAACGCGAACACCTCGATCGACTCTTCGACGCCCTGCGTCGACTCAAGGCCGACATGAACTGAGCGACCCCCGTCGCGCCGTCCCGGAGATCCGACCCGATGCCCGCACCCGTCCATGCCGTCGACGCCGCCTCGACCCGCGCTCTCGCGCCGTGGCTCCTGCACACGCTGCTCGTCGTCGCCGGCTCGATGCTGCTCGCCGTCTCGGCGCAGGTCATGCTCCCGCTCTGGTTCAGTCCCGTCCCGGTCACGGCCCAGTCGCTGGCGGTCGTGCTCATCGCCGCGGCGTACGGACGCACGCTCGGCGTCGCGACGGTGCTCGCCTACCTCCTCGAGGGTGCCGCCGGACTGCCCGTCTTCGCCGGATTCTCCGGGAGCGTCGCCCATCTGCTCGGACCGACCGGCGGATACCTCGCGGGATTCGTGGTCGCCGCGGCCGTCGTCGGCACGTGCGCCGATCGCGGCTGGATGCGGCGTCCGTCCACGGCGCTCATCGCGATGACGGTCGGTACGGCGTCGATCTTCGTCACGGGCCTGGCCTGGCTCGCGCTGTTCGTCGAGCCGCGATCGGTCCTCATGATCGGACTCGTTCCGTTCGTGCCCGGCGCGGCGTTCAAGATCGGTGTCGCGACCGTTGCCGCGCCCGCCGTCACGCGTGCGTTCGCGGGTCGTCGTCGCGGCTGACGCGGTCGACGCGGGCGGATCAGGCCCGCGCGTCCTCGCCGGCCTTCACGATGGCGCGGGCGCGGGCGGGATCGACGGGGTTCGTCCATCGTCCGTCGATCTTGCAGGCCGATCCCACGATCAGCGCATCCGCGTGCGCGAGCAGCGGTCCGACCGTCGCCGGCGTGACGCCCGACCCGACGAGCAGCGGACCGTCGTACGCGAGGCGCACGGCGCGCAGATCGTTCGGGTCCGTCGGACGGCCCGTCGCGACGCCGGTGACGATCACGCCGTCCGCGCCGCAGAACGCCGCCGCCGCCGCCGTCTCGGCAAGATCCACGTCCGCCGTCACGGCGTGACTGCTGTGCTTCTTCTTGATGTCCGCGAGGATCCGGACGTCGCCCGCGCCGATCGCCCGCCGGTACCGCAGCAGCGGACCCGCATCGGCCTCGTCGAGCAGACCCTCGTCCGCGATCGACGCGAACACGAACCCCTCGGCGCGGATGAACGTCGCACCCACGGCGAGCGCGGTCGCCAGCGCGGCACGATTGTCGCCGGCGAGGATCTGCACGCCGAGCGGCACGTCGACCGCCTCGCGCACGGCCGCGCCGATCCGCGTCATGCCCGCGACGATCTCCGGACCGACCGTCCGTCGCAGGTAGGGCGCGTCGTGCATGTTCTCGATGAGCACGGCCGGGAAGCCGGCGTCGACGAGGGTCCTCGCCTCGATCACGGCGGTCCGGACGAGATCGGCCATCGCGTGCGTCGCGCGCGGCGTACCCGGCAGCGCGCCGACGTGCACCATGCCGATGAGCGGGGGAAGCGGGGTCTGCGTCATGACGGGCTCAGCATCGACCGGCGGCGCGGATCGCGAGGGACTCGAAGAAGACGATGCGGCCGTCGTGGATGAGGGCGAGCACGGCGGGCGTGATCGGGTCCGCGCTTCCGACGGGGATTCGGCGTCGGCACATGCGGTTCAGAATCCACCCTGTCGCATGGTGTCGAGACTGTCCGGGAACGGGTACGCGGCGAACACGCCGGTGGGCGCGAGTTCCCACATGCGGAGCGGCGGGTAGATGTCGCCTCGGTAGCCGGCGTTGAACATCGTGCGGAGCGAGGTCTCGAAGCTCGGTTCGCGGTCGTGTTCGTCGATGAGCCGATTGGACTTCGCGCCGAGGAAGCTGACGGAGGCGCAGGGGAGACGATCACGCCGGCCCTCGAGCATCTGCGCGACCTTCCGGAACCCGCGGTCGAGATCGGCGAGCGTGAAGTGCGTCCGTCCCGGCGGCCGGAGGATCGCGATGACTTCGACGGCGTCCATGTCGTACTTCAGCACGAGCACCTCGTCCGGCGCGGCCGAGTCCGCGAACACCTTCGCGTGATGGGTGATCGAGTGCGCATTCCACTGGCTCGTGGGCAGGAGGCTCGCGAGCTGGCAGACGATGCCGTGCGTGTTGTTCACCGGGTTCACGCCGCAGACGAGCGTCCGGTAGCGCCGGGCGAGCAGGTCGGCGAGCAGGTGCTGTCCCCACTGGATGCGGATGCGGTCGCGGTCGGTGCTGGCGTGCCGCGGATCGCCCGACGGCAGCATGATGACCCGATCCGCCCGATCGTCGGCCTGGAGCAGGAGGTTGCCGTCGTCGTCGTAGAGGCGAGGGACGCGGTCTTCGATCGTCACGGGGTCGGTCATGGCGGGTGTCTCCATCGAACGTCCGCAGTATACGGTGCTTCTCGGACCTTCGGTCCGCGAAGACGGGCGATGTTCGCGACCGACGCCGGTCGAGACGCGCACATCGCGCTCGACCGTGACGGATAGGGACCGCGCGGCGGACGGGCGCCGACGCGTGATTCCCGGTCCCGCCGCCACAGCCTTCCCGGCTTCACCCCGACCCGCGGTTCCCCCGCCTTCCACGATTGCGACGGGGATCGCGGCATCCCACAGTTGAGGGGACGGCGGCCATCCCGGTCGCCCCGCAATGGGAGGAACCACCGAATGCGTCATCCACTGATTCGAACCCGTCGCTCGCTCATGGCTGCCGCGGCCGGCGGCGTCGTGCTGGCGATGAGCGCCTCGACGCTGGCCGAGCCGGGTCAGACGGCGACGCTTGTCATCCAGGTCAACGGCGAGGCTCCGGTCGCCTTCGATCTGCCCGGCCTCGTGAACGACTCCGACGACGGCGTCGACTTCGTCGGCGACTTCGTCGACCCGGCCGGCGGCTGGCAACTGGGCTGGAACCTGAGCGCGTTCGTCAATGCGAACGGCGACGACGTCATCAACGGCGCCTTCACCGCCGTGAACCAGGGCACCGCCGAGATGGAGATCTTCTTCCGGATCGACGTGCCCTTCTGTCCGCTCGTCACCGACGGCTCGCTCATCGGCGGTCTCACGCAGATCCAGATGCAAACGAACGGCAACGGCGGCGCCGTGAGTTCGGGCAGCGGTCCGGCCCTGTGGACCGGACGTCTCGACGGCGAGACGGCGAAGCAGCTCTTCGTGGCGCCCTACGTCATGAGCGCCTCCGGCGCCTCGTCGATGTCGACGTACTCGATGTTCGGGAACCCGTTCCCGTCCGCCGCCGGACCGCGCATGCTCGACAAGGCGACCGTCGAGTACGACTTCCGTCTCACCGACGGCGACCAGGTCACGGTGACGACGAACTACATCTTCGGTGTCGATCCCGACGCGGCGATCGTCGACATGCCGGAGAACCCCTGCGCCAGCGATCTCAATCGCGACGGGCGCATCGATCAGCTCGATCTCGTCGCCGTGTTCAACGACTGGGGTCTCATCGGCGGCTGTCGCGCCAGCGACATCGACGGCAACGGCATCGTCGGCGAAGGCGATACCGCGGCCATCCTGGCGTCGTGGGGTCCGTGCTACCAGGCGGCCGAGGCC
>JAGQOI010000335.1 GCA_020427625.1 Phycisphaerales bacterium
GATTCCCTCCGCGGCCTCGCCGCCTCTGGACGCGACCATGAGTCAACTCGTTCCCATCCGACGCGCGCTCATCTCCGTGAGCGACAAGACCGACCTCGTCCCGTTCGCCCGTGCGCTCGCGGCGCGCGGCGTCGAACTGGTGTCGACGGGCGGCACGGCGGCGACGCTGGCGGCGGCAGGCATCGACGTCATCAACATCGCCGACGTCACCGGCTTCCCGGAGATGATGGACGGTCGCGTGAAGACCCTCCACCCGGCGATCCACGGCGCGCTGCTCGGACGACGCGACCAGCCGAGCCACATGGCGTCGATGCAGGAACACGGGTTCGTGCCCATCGATCTCGTCTGCGTGAACCTCTACCCGTTCGAGCGGACCATCCGCACGCCCGACGTCGCGCCCGAGGACGCCATCGAGCAGATCGACATCGGCGGTCCCGCCATCCTCCGATCCGCCGCGAAGAACCACGCCGACGTCACCGTCATCACCGCGGTCACGCAGTACGATCGCGTCATCAACGAACTCAAGGCGAACGACGGCGCGACGACGCTCGAACTCCGTCGCGATCTCGCCGCCGCGGCGTTCAGCCGGACCGCCGAGTACGACTCGGCCATCAGCGCCTGGATGAGTCACCGGCGCGAGCAGGTCTTCCCGCCGACGCTGCGCCTCAGCTACGTCCAGCAGTTCGACCTGCGCTACGGCGAGAACCCCCACCAGGACGCGGCGCTGTATGCGAATCCCGCCTCCCGCGACGCCTCCGTCGTCCGCGCCCGCCTGCTCCAGGGCAAGCCGCTCAGCTACAACAACATCCACGACGGCGCGGCCGCGCTGGAGGTGGTCCGCGACCTCGGCACGATCTTCCCCGATCGGGCCGCCGCGACCGTCATCAAGCACACGAACCCCTGCGGCGCCGCCGTCGCGACGACTCTGCACGAGGCGTTCGAGCGCGCGTACGACGGCGATCCGCTCGCGGCGTACGGCGGGATCCTCGCGACGAGTCGTCCGATCGACGTCGCGACCGCGACCGCCATCTGCGCCGGCACGAAGTTCCTCGAGGTCATCATCGCGCCCGAGATCGACCCGGCCGCGGCCGAGATGATCGCCGCCCGCTGGACGAACGCCCGCGTCCTCGCGGTCGGACCGCTCAACGGCGCCGACGGCATGCATCTCGACTACAAGTCGATCCCCGGCGGGATGCTGGTGCAGCACCGCGACACCCGGATCGGCGACGGTCGCGACTGGCAGCATGCCGCCGGACCGGCGCCGTCGGACGACGTCCTGCGCGATGCCCTGTTCGCGAACGTCATCGCCAAGCACCTGAAGTCGAACGCCATCGCCGTCGCGCGCGGCGGGCGCCTCCTCGGCGGCGGCCCGGGACAGGTCGACCGCGTCTCCTCCTGCCACATCGCGATCGCCAAGGCGGGCGACCGGATCGGTCCCGGCACCGTCGCGGCCTCCGACGCGTTCTTCCCGTTCCCCGACGGCCCGGCCCTCCTCATCGACGCCGGCGTGACCTGCATCGTCCAGCCCGGCGGGTCGAAACGCGATCCGGAGACGTTCGCCCTCTGCGACGAGCGCGGCGTGACGTGTCTCACGACCGGCATCCGCCATTTCCGACACTGACCATCCGCACGATCCACGGGCGCCGGACCCGCTTCACGGGGCGGCGGCATCATGTCAGCCGCGATCGCGGCCGACATGCCATTTTGCGGAACGTCCGGAGAGCGAGCCGCGGATACGATCATCGGGCCCCGAACCCGATCGATCCGGCCGCCCGCGCCCCGACGGTCGCTCGCTGAACCACCGAGGAGAGAGAGTCTCATGCATGTGTCTTCCACCCTTGTCGCGATGCTCGTCGCGGCCGGCCCGATCGCTGCGATCAGCGTCGCCGGCGCCCCCGTCGGCACCGCGTTCACGTACCAGGCGTCGCTCTCGTTCGAGGGCGCACCGCTGAACGGATTCGCCGACCTCCGCATCCGTCTCTATGACGGCGCCGGGGGGAAGGCGGCACAGGTCGGTCCCGAACTCGC
>JAGQOI010000336.1 GCA_020427625.1 Phycisphaerales bacterium
GAACTGGTACAACTCCTCCGCCGTCGGATGGCTCCGACTCGCCGACAGCGCCTCGTACAACGCAAGCCGCTGCTCGGTGCAGCGGAGATTGTGTCGGGCGAACAGGATCCGTGCGGGTGCGGGCATGTGGAGTCCTTCGTCGCAGGGCGGCACCGTGCCACCGGTTCCCCCATGGCATTATGATCCCAAAACTCCGGCCCGGCCAGTCGGATCGGCCCGGAGTCGCGATGATGGCCGGAGCGGGCCCGTCCCCCGGCCCATGGTCCGATCATCAGGAGGCGCGTCGTGAACATCATTCGAGGCGTCGATCAGGCGCCGCTCACGCCGCTCGAGAACCGGGTCACGGCCGTCCTGGGGTTCGGCAACCAGGGTGCCGCGCATGCCCTGAACCTGCGTGATTCCGGCCTCGACGTCGTCGTGGGCAACCGCGCGGACTCGGCCAACGGGCGACGGTGCCGCGACGCCGGGTTCGCGGTGCGCACGCTCGAAGAGGCGACCGCCGCCGCCGATCTCGTCATCATCGGCCTGCCCGACGACGTGCAGCCGGACGTCCTGCCGGAACGGGTCATCCCTCACCTGCGACCGGGCGCGACGGTCGGCTTCATCCACGGGTTCGCCGTTCGGTATCGACTCGTCGACATCCCCCCCGCCTTCGGGATCATCATGGTCGCGCCGAAGGGACCGGGCGCGACCCTGCGGGCGCGCTACCTCGAAGGCTACGGCCTGCCGTGCCTGTTCGCGGTCGAGCAGGACAACGCGTCGGGCACCGCCCGCGAACTCGCGCTGGCCTGGGGCGCGGGACTCGGCGGCGCGACGTGCGGGCTCATCGAGGCGACCTTCGCCGACGAGACCGAGACCGACCTGTTCGGCGAGCAGGCGGTGCTCTGCGGCGGCATGACGGCGCTCATCGTCGCGGCGTTCGAGACCCTCGTCGACGCGGGCTATCCGCCCGAACTCGCCTACATCGAGTGCTGTCACGAGGTGAAGCAGGTCGCGGAT
The DNA here is from genome assembly GCA_020427625.1 of Phycisphaerales bacterium. Lineage (GTDB taxonomy): Bacteria > Planctomycetota > Phycisphaerae > Phycisphaerales > SM1A02 > JAGQOI01. The sequence continues at coordinate 1,000 of JAGQOI010000336.1, forward strand.
CTCGTGTTCGAGCGCGGGCTCGCGGGCATGCGGAAGGCGATCAGCACGACGGCCGAGTTCGGCGCCTACGCCGCCGGGCCGCGCGTCGTGAACGACGACGTCCGGGACACCCTCCGCGCCCTGCTCGCGGAGATCCGCGACGGCACGTTCGCCCGGTCCATGCGCGCCGACTCCGTCGCGGGCGCGCGGTGGTCCGACGCCCGACGGCGCGAGGGCGCGGCTCACCCGATCGAGAGCGCGGGCGCGACCGTGCGGTCCCTTCTGCCCTGGCTCGACGACGCGTCGGCCGCACAATCGTCGAACACGTCCGGCCCGGACGACCGATAGTGGTCGCACCGGCTCGCCGTCGCGCGGGCGGAAAGGGAGTCGTGTCGTGCTGAGCCTGTTCGATGCCGCGATCCTCGGACTCATCGAGGGGATCACCGAGTACCTGCCGGTGAGTTCGACCGGGCATCTCATCATCGCGTCGTCGCTGCTGGGCCTCGACGCGCCCGACCGCAAGGCCTCGGTGGACGCGTTCAACATCGTCATCCAGGGCGGCGCGATCCTCGCGGTGCTCGGACTCTACTGGCCACGCGTCGTCTCGATGCTCCGCGGCCTGCTGGGGCGCGACGTCGCCGGCCGCCGCCTGTTCGTGAACCTCCTTATCGCGTTCCTCCCGGCGGCGGTATTCGGACTGCTGCTCGACGACTGGATCGAGGCGCACCTGTTTCATCCCGGCCCGGTGATCGCCGCCCTCGCGCTCGGCGGCATCGTGATGATCCTCCTCACGCCCTGGCAGCGCCGGCACTTCGGCGCCGCGTCCGACGACGGCGACGACGGCGCGCCGTCACGCTACACCACCATCGAGGCGCTGACCTGGCGTCAGGCCCTGTTCATCGGCCTGCTCCAGTGCGTCGCGATGTGGCCCGGCACGAGCCGCTCGATGATGACGATCGTCGGCGGCATGTTCGCCGGACTCCGTCCGAAGCACGCGGCCGAATTCAGTTTCCTGCTCGGACTCCCCACCCTCGGCGGCGCCTGCGTCTACAAGGGCGCGAAGAACCTCCTCGGCGACGGCCCGAACATGATCGACACCCTCGGCGCCGTCCCCATGCTCGTCGGCATCGCCGTCGCAACCGTTTCCGCGGCCATCGCGGTGAAGTGGCTCGTCGGATTCCTCTCGACCCACGGCGTCGCTGCGTTCGGCTGGTACCGGCTCGTCCTGGCCGCCGTGCTCGTGGTCCTCATCTGGCAGGGTCGTCTGCACATCGCGCCCGATCCCGTCGACGCGCCCGCACCCGACCCGATCGAGGTGATCACGTGACCGCGTCGGACGTGACGCCGCTCGACGCGTTCGCCGTGCTCGATCTGCGCGTCGGTCGCATCGTGCGCGCGGCACCGAACGAGAAGGCCCGCAAGCCCTCCCACTGTCTTTGGATCGACTTCGGGCCGCTCGGCGAGAAGCAGTCCAACGCGCAGATCACCGTCCACTACGCGCCCGACGATCTCGTCGGGCGTCTGGTCATCGCGGCGGTGAACCTCGGCGACCGGCGGATCGCCGGCTTCCTGTCCGAGGTGCTCGTCCTCGGTCTGCCCGACGCGAACGGCGACATCGTGCTTCTCGCGCCCGAACGCGACGTGCCGCTCGGCGGACGCGTGTCGTAGGGCGCCGTGCCGGGGACCGCGCGCCGGGGCGTTCGGGTGCGGTGCACGACAATCCGGTATGCTCGTGGACTCTTCCTCCACCGGATGTCCCACCATGATCATCGCGCTCCTCGTCGCCGGCGGCACGGTCATCGCCCTGCTGTTCGGCACCGCGGTTCTGCACCTCATCCCTCGTCTCGGCGCCTTCGGGCGCGGGCTGACGGACCGGCTCTGCCGCGCGCCGGGACTCGATCTGCTCATCACGTACTTCACGGTGCTTCCGATGATCGTCGGCGCCGTCGCGGGCTGGCGTTCGGGCGAACCGGGCGGGGCCTGGTGGGGACTCGCGGGCGGCATCGCCGGCCAGGTCGGCACGGTCCTGCTGTGGTCGATCCTGCACTCGCTCGCGCACGCGGAGGCCCGGCGCGGGCCGCGGATCATCAAGGTGCTCAACCGGATCGTCGGTCCGTGGCGCAACCATGCCGCGCTGTGGGTGACGGCCGTCGTGGTCCCCCTCTTCTGGGCGGTGCGCCTGGCGGAGTTGTTCCTCTACCCGTTCCTCGTGTGGCTCGTGCGGTTCCCGCGATACGTGCAGGGCGAGTGGGTGAACGTCTCGCGTCAGAAGTTCGACGGGCTCGTCGGACACGATCTGATCTGGTGCCTCTACTGCGACTGGATGACGGGCGTGTGGTCGCTCGGTTCGGAGATGCTGCGGAACGTCGAGGCGTTCTGGTGTCCGATCCGATTCCGCAGCGACAAGAAGTGCGCGAACTGCTCGGTCGACTTCCCCGATGTCATGACGCACTGGATCGACGCCCGCGGCACGATGGACGAGGTCACCGCCCTGCTCGAACAGCAGTACGGCAATGATGCCCCCAACGCCTGGTTCGGACATCCGGCCCGCCTCACCGTCGAGGGACGCGCCGTCGATCCGGCCTGAACGACCCGAGCCGCGCGACGGCGATCACGAACCGCCGAACAGCAGCCAGGCGCCGATGGCGAAGATCGTCACGTCGACGATGGCGTGGCTCACGTAGCCGGGCCAGATCGAGCGGTACGTGACATAGCACCACGACCAGATCACGCCGCCGAGGAAGACGCCGATCGACCCGAGCACGGTCACCGCGACGGGCATCTGGGCCATGAGCGCGAAGACGTGGTGGACGGTGAACAGCAGGGCGGACGCGACGATCGCGGCCTTCCGGGCGAGCAGCGTCTCGCACTGGTGCACCACGAACCACCGCCAGACGTACTCCTCGAGCACGGCGTTGAACAGCACGATGTAGACCATGAGGCCGAAATACGTCGCCGGTGTGCCGATGCCGTTCTTGTCCGCGGTCGCGATGAAGTCCTCGGTGGGAATCCAGTGTCCGACGACCAGGAACGCGCCGAGGATGGCGGCTGAGATGGCGAGCCCGAGCCCGATCGCGACGCCGAAGCCGCCGCGCCGGGCGGGCGACCGGGACGCGCGTCCGCGCTCGACGCCGAGCCACCAGAGGGTCGGCAGGGCGACGAGCCAGACCTTGGACGCGAAGTAGGCGATCTTGCCGAAGAGCCCGGGATCATCCGGCCAGAGACCGAGGATGGTGCCGACGGACGGCGCCGGCACGAGCAGCAGCAGCGCGAGCAGGGCGAGCGGGCGGCTGCGGCGTTCTTCGCGTCGAGGGTCGTCGGCGGTCACGCGGGCAGGATACCGAAGAAGCAGGAAAGAAGAACGCCCCGGCCGAGATGGCCGGGGCGTCGAGTTGGTTTCCGGGACCGGACGAATCCGGTCGGGGATCACTGATTCACGGGTGAATCAGTTCTTGCACTGCTTGATCGCAGCATCAGCGCAGATCTGATCCCACTCGGTGTCGCAGCAGAACGGGTCCTGGCTGCAGATGAGCTCGCAGCAGGCGATGTCATCGCAACCGGGGGTGCCGTTCGCCTGGCCGCAGGGGCCGGCGCCCTTGCCGCAGGCGTCGCCGCCGCCACCGCCGCAGAGATCAGCCGCCTCATCGGCGCAGATCTGATCCCACTCGGTGTCACAGCAGAACGGATCGACCGCACAGACGGTCTGGCAGCACTCGACATCGTCGCAGCCGGGCGTGCCGTTGGGCTCGCCGCACGAGCCGGAGCCCGGGCCGCAGGCTTCGCCGCCGCCGCCGCAGAGGTCCGCGGCTTCGCCGGCACAGATGCCGTCCCACTCGGTGTCGCAGCAGAACGGATCGACGGCGCAGACCGCTTCGCAGCACTCCACGTCATCGCAACCGGGCGTGCCGTTGGGCTCGCCGCACGGGCCGGAGCCCGGGCCGCAGGCTTCGCCGCCGCCGTCGCACGGGCCCCACGCAGCGAGGAGCATCGCGAGATCGGCCGGGCCGACGTTGCCGTCGCCGTCGATGTCGGTCGAGCACGGGCTGCCGCTGCCGCCCGTGTTCCAGTCGGCGAGCAGCGCCGCGAGATCGGCCGGGCAGACGTTGCCGTCGCCGTCGATGTCGCCGGGGCATTCGCAGACCGGACCGCCGCCGCAGAGATCCGCGGCTTCGTCGACGCAGATCGCGTCCCACTCGGTATCGCAGCAGAACGGATCGACCGCACACACGGTCATGCAGCACTCGACGTCATCGCAGCCGGGCGTGCCGTTGGGCTCGCCGCACGAGCCGGAGCCCGGGCCGCACGCCTCGCCACCGCCGCCACAGAGCTCGGCGGCCTGATCAGCGCAGAGCTGATCCCACTCGGTGTCGCAGCAGAACGGGTCGACCGCACAGACGGTCTGGCAGCACTCGACGTCATCGCAGCCGGGCGTGCCGTTGGGCTCGCCGCACGGGCCGGAGCCCGGGCCGCAGGC
>JAGQOI010000337.1 GCA_020427625.1 Phycisphaerales bacterium
CTCCTCGAATCCACTCTCTACGGGCACGAGAAGGGCGCCTTCACCGGCGCGGACCGGCGGAAGATCGGCGCTGCCGAAGAGGCGGAGGGCGGCACGCTCTTCCTCGACGAGATCTGCGAGATGCCCCTCGCGCTCCAGCCGAAGCTGCTCCGCTTCATCCAGGAACGCCGCTTCCGTCGCGTCGGCGGATCGGAGGACATCGACGCGGACGTCCGCATCATCAGCGCGACGAACCGAACCCCGCTCGGCGAGGTCCGGCAGGGTCGTTTGCGCGAAGACCTCTACTACCGGCTCAATGTCGTCCCCATTCACCTGCCGCCGCTCCGCGAACGGCGCGAGGACATCCCGCTGCTCGCCATGCACGCGCTCGGCACCTTCGCCCGTGCCCACCGGCGACGGTTCCGGACGATCGAGGAGCCGGCGCTCCGGCGCCTCACCGCCGCGTCGTGGCCGGGCAACGTGCGCCAGTTGTTCCACACCATCGAGCGCACGGTCGTCCTGAACGACGACGAGGCGCTCCGGACGGCCATGCTTCCGGATGACCTCGACGCGACGACGGATGTTGCCGCGTCACCACCGGCCCCGTCGATCATGACCCGCCCGCCGCGGCCGTCGGGTTCGAAGGCGCCGGCGGCGCCGTCATCGGAAGTCATGCCGCTCGCCGAGATCGAACGCCGCGCCATCATCGACGCCCTCGCCGTCTGCGGCTCCCCGGCCAAGGCCGCCGACGCCCTGGGCATCTCCGAAGCGACCATCTACCGACGCATCCGCTCCTACCGCCTCGGCGCCGACGCCGGACGCTGAAGGCGCGCCGGTCGTCGCGCGGCCGTCACGCGGGATCGAACGGCACCGGAGCGGCCTCGCGCACGCTCCGTCGTTCCGCCTCGATCAGCGCGACCGCCCGCGCCCCGTCGGCAAGCGTGACCACCGACGGTGGTCGCCGGTGTTCGATGCAGTCGAGGAAGTGGGCGACCTCGCCGTCGTAGCCCGTGCCGCTCGGGATCGCGATCGCCTCCGGTCCCGCGCCGTCGCGATGCACGCGCAGCGGCGTCTCGGCGCCGAGTTCGAAGACGGCCGTCGCCTCCTCGAACCGGACGCGATAGCGCATCGTGAACGGATACTCGTCGCCGGGCATCCATCCGCCCTCGGCCGCGACGAGGGCCGGGCCGTTCGGGTACTCGTACGTCGCGAGGACGTGATCGATGCCGCCGCGCGGACCGATCACGCCGCGGGCGCTCACGCGGGTCGGCGGACCGAAGCAGTGCAGGATGAAATCGGCATCGTGGATGTGCAGGTCGAGGACGGCGCCGCCGGAGAGCGCCGGATCGAGGTAGAACGCCTCGTTCCACCGCGGGATGCCGCCGATGCGCGTGAACACCGCGCTCTGCACGGCGCCGTAGGTCCCGGCGCGGATGGTGTCGCGCAGCCAGGTCCAGCCCGGCCAGAACCGGATGCACATCGCCGGCATGCAGACGAGATGCGGAGCCCGCGACGCGACCTCCAGCACCGGCGCGCACTCGGCCGCCGTCCGCGCCAGCGGCTTCTCGACGAGCACGTGCTTGCCCGCGACCAGCGCCGCCAGCGCCAGCTCCACGTGCAGCGGCGTCGGGACGCAGATCGACACCGCGTCGATCGACCGGTCGGCGATGAGATCCGCGGCATCGTGGTGCACGGTCACGTCGTCACCGAGCCCGGCATCGGACTGGCCGTCGATGTTCCCGGCCGCCGCGATCGCGGGAAGGTCCTTCGTCGCGACCGAGACGACGCGGCAGCGCGGGTCGCGTCCGAACGCGCCGAGGTGCGTTCGTCCCATCACTCCGAAGCCGATCACGCCGATGCGGATCACGAGACGGCGCTCCCGAGGTGCGTCTTCGCGAGCGCCGCCGCATTGAGCACGTCCGCGATGCGTTCGCCGCCGGCCTCGCGTTCGATGATGAGGTCGATCGGCCGATCGAACGCGCGGACGACGTCGAAGAACCCCGGCCAGTTCACCGCGCCGGTGCCGGCGGGAACTTCGCGCCCCCAGGTGCCGGGCGTCGGACTCGGCACGGCGTCCTTGATGTGGATCTGCCGCACGTGCGGCGCGAGCCGCCGCAGGGCATCGACCGGCTCGCCCTTGCCGTAGAGGATCATGTTCGCGGGATCGAAGTTCACGCCGAGCCCGGGATGATCGAGTTCGTCGAGCAGTTCGAGCAGCGTCGCCGCCGTCTCCTGTCCGGTCTCCAGCGCGAGATCGATGTCGTGCGTCGCGAAGAGATCCACGACCGTCCGCAGGCGATCGAGCATGCGCCGACGCTCCGGCTCGCCCGGCTGCGGGATGAAGCCGGCGTGGAAGGTGACGAGGTTGAGGCCCGCGTGCTGGGCGGCCGTCGCGACGTGCTCCGCGCGGGCGCGGTTCTTCGACCACGTCGCATCCGGACGCACGCCGCCCGTCGTCGCGATCGTCTCCAGCGTCGTGTAGTCCTCGCCGATCATCTCCATCATGCCGGACAGGACGGCGATGCCCGCGTCGCGCAGCGCGGCGACCGCGTCCGGCCACAGCGCAGGCGACTCGACGAGCGGGACGAGCGCGAGCTGACACGCGTGGATCTCCGTGCGCCCCATCGACTCGACGAGATCGGCGAGCGACTGCGGACGAAGAGACCAACTGCAGACACCGAGACGGAACGACATGGCGGCTCCTCTGGACGTGGGGGGAACCGGTACAGACTACCGCCTCCGAGCCGCCGGCGGGAACTCGAAGACCGTCACGCCGTCCGGTCCCGCCTGCTCGATCCGGAGACGGGCTCCAGGAAACGCGGCTACCAGCGCCGGCGCGCCCGCCGCGCCACGCACGCTCGCCGCCGAGGCCAGCGCATCCGCCGTCGTCGCATCCGGCGCGACGACCGTCACCGCGACCCGGTTCGTCAGCCCGAGCCCGGTCGCCGGATCGACGATGTGCGAGTACCGAACGCCGCCGACCTCCACGAACTGCTCGAGATCGCCCGAGGTCGCGACGCCGGCGCGGGCGATGTCGACCTGAGCCGCGGCACCGGAACCGGCGCGAACCGCGACCCGCCACGTCCCGCGACCGGGCGGCGGGTCGCCGATCGCCAGGTCCCCGCCGAGGTCCACGACGCACGCGCCGAGGCCGCGCGATCGGAGCACGTCGAGCGCGGTATCGGCGGCGTAGCCCTTGCCGATCCCGCCGAAATCGATCGCCATGTCCGGACCGTCGATGCGGAGCGTCGCCGGTCGACGCGAGCGATCGAGGTGCACCGCGTGCCACCCCGTCCGGGCGAGGGCGGCGATCCGGGCCTCGTCGGGGGGCAGGCGGCCGGTCCGCCGGGCCTCGCGCCAGAGCGCCACCACCGGGCCCACCGTGGGGTCGAAGGCGCCGTCCGTCCGCCGGGCGAGGTCGAGGGCACGCCCGAGGGCGTCGGCCAGATCGTCGCTCACCGCGACCGGTCCCGCGGCCGCCTCGACCTGGATCCGCCTGATCTCGCTGTCCGGGCGATAGTCGCTGAGCACGGCGTCGAGGTCGTCCATCCGGCGGAAGGCGTCGGTCGCGGCCGCCATCGCCGTCGCGCCGTCTGGGGCATGGAGCGTGATGCGGGCCTCGACACCCATTATCATCTTGACGTACTCGAATCGTTCGAGTGGCGGCGCGGCCGCGCACCCGACGAGGCCGAACAGCAGGCCGAACAGGCCGATGAGTCGAGTGATGCCCATGCTTCCGAGGTCCCTGGTCCGGATGGTGATGCGTTCCGCCGCCCCCGTCGGCGCGTCCTTCACGATCGTACTCTTCGCCGGGTGCGCGACAACCGAGCCGGTCGTCGTATCACCGAACGCGACCGTCGCCACGCCCGCGGCGCGTCCGCCGCTGGAACCGTTCACCGAGACGATCGACGGCAGCACGGTGACGATCGAGATGGTTCCGGTGCCGGGCGGGATGGTCACGGTCGATCTCGGCGCGGGTGCGACCGACGTCCGCGTCGCGCCGTTCTGGGTCGGGCGGACGGAGATTACCTGGGACGCCTACGACCAGTTCGTGTTCGGCCTCGACGACACCGGCGCCGAACCCGGCGCCGAACCCGGCGCATCGACCGACGGCGCCGACGCGATCACGCGTCCGAGCAAGCCGTACATCAACATGGACCGCGGGTACGGACACGACGGTTACCCGGCGATCTCCATGTCGCCGAAGGCCGCGACCGACTTCTGTCACTGGCTGTCGGCGAAGACCGGTCGCACGTATCGCCTTCCGACCGAAGCCGAGTGGCAGTTTCTGTGCGTGCGGTCGGGGATCGACCGGGCCGCGATCGACGAGTTCGCCTGGCATCGGCGGAACTCGAAGTACCAGACGCATCGCGTCGCGACGAAGGCCGCGGACGCGCTCGGTCTGCACGATCTGTACGGCAACGCCATGGAGTGGTGCGTCGGTCCCGACGGCGTGCCGATGGCCCGCGGCGGGTCGTTCCTCCAGTCCGAGGACGAGGTCGGCTGCGGCTTCCGTGCGCCGTTGAATCCCGACTGGAATGCGAGCGATCCGCAGATCCCCAAGAGCGTGTGGTGGCTCGCCGACGGAGGTTTCGTCGGCTTCCGCGTCGTGTGCGTGCCGCCTCCCACGACCGGCGAACCCCCGAAGGGAGCAACGCCATGACCGGTTCCGATCCGAGCGTTCCCGTGGCGCCGACCACCGCGGCCGGGTCCGCGGCGGATTCGGCGTCGTGCACGCGGCGATCGTTCGTCGGCGCGGTCGCCGCGGCCGCGGCGTTCGGCGCGACCATTCCCCGACTTCATGCGGAGGCGCGACCCGTGACCCGATCGATCCGCAAGGCCCTGAAGTACGGCATGGTCCGCGTCGAGGGGACCGTCGAGGAGAAGTTCGCCCTGCTCAAGGCGATCGGCTACGACGGCGTCGAGCTCGACAGCCCGTCGAACCTCGATCGCGACGAGGTGCTCCGCGCGCGGGACAAGACCGGGCTCGTGATTCCCGGCGTCGTCGACTCGGTGCACTGGAGCAAGACGCTCGGCGATCCCGACCCGAACGTGCGCGCCGAGGGCCGGCGCGGGCTTGAGACGGCGATGCGCGACTGTCATGCGTACGGCGGGACCAGCGTGCTGCTCGTGCCCGCGGTCGTGAACAAGTCCATCGGCTACGCGGAGGCGTACGAGCGCTCGCAGGCGGAGATCCGGCAGGTCCTGCCGATGTGTGAGGAACTCAAGGTCGCGATCGCCTTCGAGAACGTCTGGAACCACTTCCTCCTCAGCCCGCTCGAGGCGGCGCGGTACGTCGACGAGTTCGAGAGCCCGTGGATCGGGTGGCATTTCGACGTCGGCAACATCGTGAACTACGGGTGGCCGGAGCAGTGGATCCGGACGCTCGGCCCGCGCATTCTCAAGCTCGACATCAAGGAATTCAGCCGCAAGCGTCGCGACGATGAAGGCCTGTGGAAGGGCTTCGGCGTCGAGATCGGCGAAGGCGACTGCGACTGGCCCGCCGTCATGGCCGCCCTCGACGAGATCGGCTACAACGGCTGGGCCGCGGCCGAGGTCGGCGGCGGCGACCGCGCCCGGCTCGAAGACATCGCCCGGCGCATGGACGCCGTCTTCGCCGCCTGATCCGACCTCGCCCGACGCTTGCTCATCACGACTCTCTACCCGATCGCGGAGGACTCATCGATGCCCGACTCCACTCCGACCCCCGTTCGCGCCGGCGTCACCCGGCGCGAGTTCGTCAAGACGACCGCCCTCGTCGCCGGCGCGTCCACGTCGCTGTTCGCGGCCGGCGCCGTCCATGCCGCGGGATCCGGCGCGGTCCGCGTCGGACTCATCGGGTGCGGCGGTCGCGGCACGGGCGCGGCATTCAACGCGCTGGAAGCCTCGCCCGACGTGCAGATCGTCGCGCTCGCCGACGTCTTCCGCGACCGACTCGACGACGCCCGCGAGAAGCTCGCGACGCAGGGCGAACGCGCCGCGGTGCGCGACGAACGCTGCTTCGTCGGCTTCGACGCCTACGCCGA
>JAGQOI010000338.1 GCA_020427625.1 Phycisphaerales bacterium
CGTCAACAATTGTCCGGGCGGCGTGCGGGCGGCGGGATCGCCGTCGCCGCGCAGCGTGTCCGGGCTGATGATCATGGGTCGCGGCGCGCTGGCTCGGGTGGTCACGACGGCGCCTCCGCTCAGACCGGCTCGGGCGTCCAGGTCGTCCCGCTCCGGACGTAGAAATTCACGGCCTGACCGATCTCGAAGCCCTCGATCGTCTGTCCCTCGATCGGGCGCACCCACATCGGGACGGGGACCCGGACGAGCAGGCGATTGCCCGCCGGATCGAGGTCCGCGATGACGCCGGCGACGATGCGCGGAGCGCCGTACACGGGCTCGATGAACTGCCCGCCCGCCGCGGCACCGTGGACGCGCAGCGCCTGGGCGTCGATGCGCCCGCGGGTGCGCTTGCCGACGGGGGTCGGGTCCGGGGCGGTCGGGACGAGGTCGAGGCGATAGTCGGAGCCGGGCACGGCGATGGTGACGCGGTCGGGCGTCGCGGCGACGAGGACGCCGCGGGCCAGGCCGCGGTCGGTCGCAGCGGGTCGCTCGGAAGCGGTGTCCGTGGTCACGGGCGAGTACTCCAGGGCAGCGGGAGGACCGGGATCGATCGACGTCCGAAGACGTCGTCGGAGGATGATAACAGGCGACCCCGGTGGAGTCGCCTGTTGGTGATCGGTGGCGTGGAACCGGCCGCGCCGAACGGGCGCGAGGTTCGGTGCCGCGATTCAGTCCGACTTCGCCGGCGGTTCGGTCGTCGGCATCTCGAGCATGTTGTGACCGGCGCCGATCTCGGGCATCTTCTCGATGAGGGCGGCCATCTGGGGCGTGACGTTGCCGCCGAGTTCGCGATCGAAGAACGCGCCGAGCGCGGGCAGGACGTCCTTGGACGGCAGGACGTGTCCGCCGCCGACGATCTTCACGAGGTCGGCGAGTCCGCCGTTGCCGGAGACGCTGATCTCCATCGTCTTGCCCTGGATGTAGGGCACGATGGTGTCGCGATCGCCGTGGAAGATCAGGAAGGGCGGGTCGAGGGCGTCGCAGTACTTGGGCGCCGAGATGAGCTTGACGTCGTTCTTCCTCTGACGGAGCGTGCCGCCGAAGTAGTGCGCGAGCGGCGTGTTCGGGTCGTCGACGCGGAGTTCCTTGAAGTTCGCGGGCGCGGAGACGACGGCGACGGCGCGAACGGCCGAGCTCACGCCCGTCGTCCCGACCGTCCCCTCGACCAGACCGTCGGTCGTGTTGCCCGAGGTCCCCATGACCGCGGCGAGGGAGCCGCCGATGCCGTGACCCCAGATGCCGATGCGCTCGGGATCGATGACCAGGCTCTCGGCGTTCGCGCGAATGAAGCGGATCGCGGCCTTCACGTCGTGCATGGCCGCGGGATGCTTGGCCACGCCGGCAAGACGGTAGTCGACCGACACGGCGAAGTACCCGCCCCGGGCGAAGGTCTCGAGGATGTCGTGCCCTTCCTCGCGGCTGCCGGTGACGAAGCCGCCGCCGTGCACGTAGATCATCACGGGCATGGGCTTGCCGTCGGACCTCTTCAGCGATGCGGTATCCATGAGCAGACGGACGGGCGAGCCGTCGTCGGCGGTCGTCTCGGCGTAGACGACGTCCTTGACCCACTGGAGATCGGTGTCGGGCGCGGCCGAGAGATCGCGATCGGTGATGCCGGGATCACCCTGCTGGCGCCGTCCCCGCTCGCCGGCGGGTTTCGTCTGGTCTTCGGTCTTCTCGTCGAGCACCTTCTGCGGCGGCCGCTGTCGGGAGCCGGGCGACGCGGTCTGGGCGATGACGGGCAGGGCCCACGAGCCGATGATCGCGGCCCCGACGAGGGCGGCGAAACGGTGATTCCACGAAATGGACATTGGCCGAACTCCTCAAGCAGGCGGTCTGCGGAGCAGAACGCGTTCGATTCGGGATTATTGCGGGCCGCGGACCGGCACGGGCCGGTCGAGGAAACGGGCGATGAGGGCCGGACCCTCGGTGGTGAGATAACTCTCCGGGTGGAACTGCACGCCCTCCATCGGGGCCCGATCGCTGCCCGGCCCGATCCAGCGCAGGCCCATGATCTCGTCATCGGCGGTCCAGGCGCTGACCTCGAAGTCCGAGGTGAGGGTTTCTCGATCCACGATCAGCGAATGATAGCGCGTCGCGACGAACGGGTTCGGACGCCCGGCGAAGATCCCCCGGCCGTCGTGCAGGATCTCGGACGTCTTCCCGTGCATGAGGACGTGATGACGACCCACCACCATGCCGGCGCGGTCCGCCATCGTCTGGTGCCCGAGGCAGATCCCGAGGATCGGCACCCGCCCGCGGAAGTGGTCGATGAGCGGCCCGGACATCCCGGCTTCGCGAGGCGTGCACGGACCCGGAGAGATCATCAAGCGGTCCGGCGACAGCGCGATCGCCTCCGGCAGCGTGATGCGATCGTTGCGCACCACCTGCACGTCGATGGACGCATCGATCTCCCCCACCCGCTGAACGAGGTTGTAGGTGAACGAATCGTAGTTGTCGATGAGCAGGACGAGCACGCGAACAGGATAGTCGGCCGGACGCGGACCGTCGCGGCCGTCACGCCGCGAGCGTGCCGGCGATGCCGTCCCGCGTCACGTAGAACAGGTCCGTCGTGATCGGGTAGGGCAGGCGTCGGAAGTCCTGGCGGATGCGGTCCCGGAGACGGGTGACGAACGGCTCGGGATGACGCGTCATGGCGAGAAGCATGTCCCGGGCCGGCGTCGCGACGTAGAAATCGCCGGACAACTCGGGCGCCAGACGCTCGTGCAGGGTGCCGAGCAGGACGCGGGCGGCGTCGTAGCCGTCGTGACGGGACACGAGGGCGGCGCGGCCGCCTTCGTTGGAATCGATGATCTGGACCTCCAGGTCCGGCGCGTACCGGTCGAGGTTGAGCCGCGCGATCTCGTCGAGGTCGTCGACCTGCATCCCCCACCGGAGCATCTGTTCGACGGTGATGCTGATGGTCATCTGGGGCATGTCGATGACGAAGACGACGACGGTGTCGTTCACGAACGGGACGTGGGCGACCTGTTCGCGGTCGAGGTAGTTGAAGATGGTCGTCGGCTGGATGCGGGGCATGATGCGCGCCTTGGCGACGGACATCGGCATCGGCATCGTGCTGAGGGCGTCGCCCTCGACGAGACGTTCGAGGTAGTTCTCAACGATCTCGACGCCGCGCTCGGGCTCGTGCAGCACCATGCGGTAGAGGTTCTCGAGGCCGAGGTGCTTGCCGTTGACGATCATGTCGAGCGGCCCGGCGAAGTCGATCTTCCGGTCCGGGTGATAGCGCAGGAAGATCCGGGCGACCTGCTCGCCAAATGCTTCCGGTTCCCTGGGCATTCTCGACATCATCGCCTCCCGATCCCCGTCCATTCGTAAACCCGTAAGCCACATACGATTGGCGTGGCGCACGGTTGCATCGACCTTTGCGGGGGTCGAGGTGCTAGCCACTATCGGCCAGCGGTCCGGGTCGATGTGTATTTTCTGTCCCGAGCCGGGCGGGAAGCCGTGTACTGATCCGGCGGGCGGCATAATGTGACCCCATGCATCGCGCGCATCCCTGTTCCATCACGTCAGATGTCGTCGCCGGCGACGGCCGCGGACTCGTCGTCATCGCCGGTCCGTGCGTCCTCGAGTCGCCGGAGACCAATCTGCTTATCGGAACCACGCTGGCGGACACCTGTCGCGACCTCGGTCTGCGGCTGGTCTTCAAGGCGAGTTTCGACAAGGCGAACCGCTCCAGCCTGCACTCCGCCCGCGGGCCCGGTCTGGCGGCCGGGCTCGACGAGCTGGCGCGTCTCCGGGAACGCCTCGGCGTCCCGGTGTGCACCGACATCCACGAACCCGCCCAGGCGCCGCGCGCGGCGGAGGTCGTCGACCTGCTCCAGATTCCCGCGTTCCTGTGCCGGCAGACCGACCTGCTCGCGGCGTGCGGCGAGACGGGGCGCGCGGTGAGCGTCAAGAAGGGCCAGTTCCTCGCGCCCGCGGAGATGCGCCACGTCATCACCAAGCTGCGCGAGTCCGGCGCGTCCGGCATCATGCTCACCGAGCGGGGGACGTTCTTCGGGTACCACCGACTCGTGAACGACTTCATCGGACTCGGCGACCTCATGGACTTCGGGTACCCGGTCTGCTTCGACGTCACCCACTCGACGCAGTTGCCCGGCGGCGGCGCATCGACCACCGACGGACGTCCGGAACGGGCCGCCCTGCTCGCGCGGGCGGCGGTCGCGGCGGGCGTCGACGCGATCTTTCTCGAAACCCACCCCGATCCCCCGAAGGCGCTGTCCGATGCCGCGACGGTCCAGCCGCTGAGCGAGGTTCCCGCGCTGCTCGCGCTCCTCGCCCGTCTGCACGCCGTCGTCGCGGAGGCGTCCGTCGTCGGCGAGCCCGAGGTGCGATGACGCGAATGCGTGCGCGTTCGACTGGTCGCTCCATGGGCGAACCGCTAGGATTGCACCGGCCATGAAATGCGATCACTGTGACAAGGCGGCGGTCGTTCACGAGGTCACCGTGAAGAACGGCGAGAAGTCGGAGGTGCACCTGTGCAAGGAGCACGCCGCCGCCGCCGGGATCGCGGTACCGACCGATCAACCGGTGAATCAGCTGCTCACTCAGCTCGTGCTGTCGGGCAAGACGCGATCGGGCGCGAAGGCGGCATCGCCGACGTGTCCGTCGTGCGGGCTCACGTTCGCGCGGTTCCGGCAGTCGGGAACGCTGGGCTGTCCGGGCTGCTACGACGCATTCGGTCGTCAGTTGGCGGGTCTCATCGAGCGGGCGCAGTGCGGCGCGACGCATCACACCGGCAAGACGCCTCGCCGCGCCGGCGGCTCGATCGATCGCCAGCGCCTGATCCATCGTCTGGTGCGGGAGCTCGACGAGGCGGTCGCGGCCGAGCAGTACGAGCGTGCGGCGAAGCTTCGCGATCAACTCACCTGTCTCGAGCGTGACGATGCGCCGGGACCCGCGGAGTCCGCGGGCTGACGCCGCGACTGCCGGTGTCGCTTTCATCCATGAAATGGTCAACGAACAGTGCCTGGCTGGAGCAGGGTCCCGAGTCGGACGTGGTGCTGAGTTGCCGCGCGCGACTGGCCCGCAACATCGCGGGCTTTCCGTTCGTGGCGCGGGCGAGCGACAACCAGCGGGCGGAGATCTTCAACCTCAGTCGGCAGGTGCTGCGCCAGCTTGATCTCGGGCAGGACCTGCTCTGGTTCGATCTGCGCGAGGCGGCGGCGAACGAGCTCATGCTGCTGCTGGTCGAGCGCCACCTGATCTCGCGTCATCACGCCGAGATGGATCTCCCGCGGGCCGTCGCGATCACGCCCGACGAGCGGGTGAGCATCATGGTGAACGAGGAGGATCATCTGCGGATGCAGTTCCTCGCGCCGGGCCTCCAGTTCGAGCACGCGCTGCTGGAGATCAACCGCATCGACGACAAGGTCGAGTCGCGCCTCGACTTCGCGTTCAGTTCGCGCTGGGGATACCTCACCGCCTGCCCGACCAACGTCGGCACCGGCATCCGCTTCTCGACGATGCTGCACCTGCCCGGACTCAAGCTCGCCAAGGACATCGACCGCGTCCGCCGGGCGGCGAAGGACATGCATCTCGCGGTGCGCGGCTACTACGGCGAGGGCTCGGACTCGGCCGGGGACTTCTACCAGATCTCCAACCAGATCACCCTCGGCGCCTCGGAGGCGGACATCCTCGACGCCTTCTCGGCGAAGATCCTCCCGCAGATCATCGCGTACGAACGCAAGGCCCGCGAAGTGCTCGTGAGCAAGCGCTCGACCTACCTCGACGATCGCATCTTCCGCGCCGTCGGCGTCCTCCAGAGCGCCCGCATCATCGACGTCAAGGAAGCCATGAAACTGCTCAGCCGCATCCGCCTCGGCGTCTGTCTCGGCCGCCTGCCCGACTTCGAACTCGCGACCATCAACCAGCTCTTCCTGCGCATCCAGCCGGCGCACCTGCGGATGATGAGCCCGACGCCGCTGCGCGACGAGGAACTGTCGATCGCCCGCGCGGCCTTCATCCGCAAGACCCTCGGCTGATCGCGATGACCGTCCGCATCACCCGACTCGCTCCCTCCCCCACCGGCGCGCTGCATCTCGGCAACGCGCGGACCTTCCTCGTCAACTGGGCCCTCGCGCGCCGACAGGGCTGGACGATCCGCATGCGCATCGAGGACCTCGACGGCCCGCGCGTCCGGCCCGACGCCGCCGAGGACGTCCTCGACATCCTCCGCTGGCTCGGACTCGACTGGGACGGCGACGTGCTCCACCAGACGACCGATCTCGCGCCGTACGTCGAGGCGATGCGACGACTCGCGGCGGCGGGATGCGCGTATCCGTGCGCGGCGACGAGGCGCGAGATCGAACAGGCCGCGTCGGCGCCCCATGCCGGCGAGCACGAACTGCGCTACCCGCCGGCGTTGCGTCCGGACCTCGACCGGCCGCATCCGTTCGACGCGCCGGACACGAACTACCGGTTCGTCGTTCCGGACGAATCCATCGTCGTCGACGACGCGTTCGCCGGACGCACGACCCACCGTCCGTACGACGAGATCGGCGACTTCGTGATCTGGACGAAGCGCGGCGCCCCGTCGTACCAACTGGCGGTCGTCGTCGACGATCTCCGGCAGGGCGTGACGGACGTCGTGCGCGGCGACGATCTGCTGCCCTCCGCGGCCCGCCAGGCGCTGCTCTACCGGGCCCTGGGCGCCGTCGAACCCCGATGGTGCCATCTCCCGCTCGTGATCGGCGAGGACGGGCGTCGGCTCGCGAAGCGTCACGGCGACACGCGGGTGGAGACCTACCGGGCGTCCGGCGTGTCGGCCGACCGTCTGATCGGGCTGCTCGCGTGCTGGTCGGGTATCGTGTCGGCGCCGGAACCGATGACGGCGACGACCTTCCGCGACGCGTTCCGACTTGACCGCGTGCCGACGACGCCGATCATCTACCGGTCGACCGATCACGCCTGGCTGCTGGGGACGTCATGACGCCGATCCACCTGTCGTTGCTGATGCTGCTCGCCGTCGCGTCGCTGGCGGGATGTCGGCAGGGCGGCACGACGCCGGGGGTCGAGTCGGTCCGCATCGGCGATCGCGTGTTCCACCTGGAGGTGGCCGCGGACGATGCGACGCGGGCGCAGGGCCTGATGGGCCGGACGTCGATCGCGCCCGACGGCGGGATGCTGTTCATCTTTCCCGCCGCGGCCGAGCGGAGCTTCTGGATGGGTCACTGTCTCGTGGACATGGACATCATGTTCCTCGACGGGCGGGGGTTCGTGACGGCCATCCACGAGATGACGGTCGAGGCGCCGCAGGGCGAGACCGAGTCCGATTACCAGTACGAGTTGCGCCTGGCGGACTATCCGAGCCGGATTCCGGCCCAGTTCGCGATCGAGCTCCAGGCAGGCATGATCCGCACACTCAACATCCGGGTGCAGGACAAGATCGCCTTGGACCTCCCTCGCCTCAAGGCACTGGCACGCTGAGCCGATGGCTCCCGAGACGACCCGCGCCGCCGCGGCCGTCTCGGAGGAGTTGCGTGACGGATCCCACCGCCATCATCGTCATGGTGTTCGAATCAGGACGCGCGATCGGTGCGCGTCTGGCGGAGACGGTCCCGGCGCACTGGCCGCTCGCGCCGGAGCCGAGCGTCCGCATCGTCGCCGGCGGTCCGTCCTACGCCATTCCCGACG
>JAGQOI010000339.1 GCA_020427625.1 Phycisphaerales bacterium
CCTCGCGATCCTGCTCGCGAACTGGGGCTGAGCCGCCGTCGGCCGCCCGGACGCCACGCCCCCGGTCCGACGATGCACATCGGATCGGGGGCGTCGCCGCCGCGCCCCGCGTGCCTGGCGCGTGCGTTCGAACGCCCGGTTCGGCGGGCACCCCGGAGGCACGGGGGCACGGAGTGGGGTCAGTGATTGGTTCGAAGAAGGGCGACCCAGCGGCTTCGCTCCGCGCAGCGCGATCAACCGGAGGAGGGTCCGTTGGTGGGTGGTCTGCTACGGACACTGATACGGACAACTGTTACGGACACGGCCCCCAGGCGCCGAGGAGAATGGCGAGGTCGGCAGCGCCGACGCTGCCATCGCCGTCGAGGTCGGCGGCGCACCGTCGTGCCGGACCCGTCCACAAGACGGCGACCGGGTTGTTGGCGTTGGTCCATGCGACTCCGGTCACGTAGAGCGTGCCGTCACACTCTGAGATTCCCAGGGCGAGCGAGTTGCTGTACGAGCCACCGAGGACC
Source organism: Phycisphaerales bacterium (assembly GCA_020427625.1). GTDB lineage: Bacteria > Planctomycetota > Phycisphaerae > Phycisphaerales > SM1A02 > JAGQOI01. The sequence continues at coordinate 513 of JAGQOI010000339.1, forward strand.
GCGTTGAGATCGAACCAGCTCGACGCCGTTCCGCTCCAGAGACCGGCGTGCGCGGCACCCGAGAACGTCGCATAGCCGACCTGCCGGTGGCCGACGCCGTGAAGCACCTCGGCATGGCCCGTCGTGCCCTGCGGCGTGAGGTCGATCCAGCTCTCGGGCGTCCCGTTCCAGATGCTCGCCCGAATCGGCCCGCCGAACGATACCCAGCCGCCCTGGCGACCGTGGCCGATGACTCCGGCCGCCGAACTGATGGCGTTCGCCGGCGTCAGGGCGGTCCAGCTCTCCGGTGTGCCGCTCCAGATGCCCGCGTGATCGGCGCCGGCGAAGCGCGCATGGCCGACCTGCTTCTCGCCGTCGATCCCCGCCACGTGCGACCAGGATGCGCCCGCCGGATGCAGGTCCACCCAGCTCGCGGCCGAACCGCTCCAGAAGCCGCCGTGTCGAACGCCGTTGAAGTAGGCCATGCCGGACTGGTGCACACCGTCGGTGAACCACGCCGCGGAATCGCCCCCGGCGTTGCCGCCGGCGGAGTCGTCGGCGCCCAACGGGTGCAGATCGATCCAACTCGCCGCCGAACCGTGCCAGACGCCGGCGTGATCGCTGACCTGTCCGGCCTGCTCCGCGCCGGACGTCCAGTACGCCACCGAACTGCCGGCGCCGTCGGGATGCAGGCTCACCCAACTCGATGCGGTGGCGTTCCAGAGTGCCGCGTGGCTCGGGCCGCCGTCCATGATCCATCCGACCTGTTGCGGACCCATCGTCATCTGTGCCCGAGACGAACTTCCCTCGAGCGGGTTGAGGACCGTGGAGCTCCATTGCGAGATGGCGGGAACGGTGATGGCCGCGGCCATGGCCAGCGCGAACGCGACGTGGGCTTGGCGGCGCTGTCGGCGCGCCGCGGACCGGACGGGTGATTGAAGGTCGACGTTCATCGAGAGTCTCCTCACTGGGTTGGCGTTGAACCGTACGTTGTTCACGGCGACGCCTGGTGGGTTAGCGAGCGCGCACACCTGGAGCGATGCGGCTGTATGTGCGGTTGGCGAGCCGGTTCGAATCGACCATCAACGCCCCGACTGGCAGTCCCCCCATGCTCCGAGCAGCACGCTCAGATCGGCGGGATCGACAAGCCCGTCGTCCGTCAGGTCGGCGACCGTGCATGTCGGCAGCGCCCCGTTGCACGGGCCCCAGTTGGCGAGCAGGATCGCGAGATCAGCTCCGTTGATATGGCCGTCACCGTTGAGGTCGGCCGGGCACGCGGATCCGAAGCGGAAGTCGGCGACGGAGATGTCGTCGCCTCCCGCGTCTTCGTCGAACTCGACGCGGATGATCGGAAGCTGGGTGACCACCCCGATGAAGGCCGACGCGTTGCCGCCGGGTCCGGGGATGTCGACGCTGACGCCCTGCGTGCAGCCGCCGGCGCAGAACACGCGGAACGCTTCCTCACCCGGCGCCGTGAAGTTGCCGCCCAGCATCATGCCGACGGCATGCACCGGCGGACCGGAGATGATGTCGATGGACACGTCATCATTCTCGCCGTTGTCGACGTCGCCGACCGACAGCGCGTCCGACTGATCGACGCCGCCCTCGTTGTCGTTGTAGGTGAACCCGACGCCGGGCTGGAGCGCGGTGAGACGGAATCCGTTGGGCAGACCGGTCGCGGCGGCGGGGAAGGTCAGCACGCCGGAGAGGAACTGGTTGTTGCCGGGCGGCACGGGCACCTCGTTCGCCATCGCGACGTTGGCGGCGGTGGTCCGCAGCAGCGTCGTCGACCCGGCGGCGGCGTTCCAGTCGGCGAGATCGGTATGGAAGGTGACCCCCTCCGGCTCGCTCATGCAGCCGGCCGACCCGCCGGAGACGAGCCACGTGACGGCGTTCTGGAACAGGATCTTGCGCATCGGCTCGCTGCTCTGCGGCGCTCCCGTGAGCCGACAGTTCTGCGTGACACTCCGGTGGCACGCGGATTCAAACGCAAGGATCGCGTCCCAGCCGCCACCGCTGACGGCCAGCACCGTCTCACCCGTCTGCGACGCGACCGCGGCGTCGATGTCGCCGTAGTACGCGAACGCCCTGACCGTTCCGAACGGCCCGGCGATGACCGGGTGTGCCGGCGCGACGACCACGACGTCGCCGCCGCCGATGTTGTTCGCCGGTCCGAGGTGGCTCAGCGCGGTCCAATATGCGGACGGCTGCGGATTGAGGTTGATGTGCGAGTACGCGAGGTCGTCGCCGATGAAGTACATCGGGATGCCGGCGTCGAAGAGACGGTCGAACTGGTAGACGTCGTCGTTGCCGAGACCGCTGCCCTGCTGACCGAGGTCGTTCCAGATGACGAGGTCGTGCATCGCCAGCATGTCGTCGGTCGACCCCTGGTCATACAACGTCGAAGTCATGCCGAGCTCCGCAAGGTACACCTGCATGAGCGAGATCTCGCCGTCGGGGAAGTTCTGGACGATCGCGACCGACTGTCCGATCGCGGGACCCGGCGGCAGACCTCCGGCCAGCAGTGACGCGACCACGAGACTCGGAATCGAATGTCGGCTGAACATGGAATGGACCCTTGCGTGGTTGACTCGATGCGGTCGTGGGTTCCCGGTCGTGATGACTGAGCGGGGGCCCGAGCGTGGTCTTCCCGGCGTCTCGCCAATAGAATGCCGCCTGAGACGCGGGCGCCGGGTGATGCACGCCGCCGCGCGCCGCGGATCCCGACCGGAAGGAACCTGGTGTTCATGGATGCCTCGTTGCCTGACTTCGCGAGCGGTCGCTCCATCGCCATTGGCGGAATCGCGGCGACTGCCCTTGGTCAGAAGCGCGGAGAATCTCCGTGATTTCGTGAGGGAGGCCGTGATGCCCGCCGGACCCGAACGCTCGCACGCTCGCGAGGCCGAGTCGATCCGCGCCCCGGTCCCGCCGCCGACGATCGACGGGAACGATCCCGAGGTCTTCGAGGTGGTGTATCGGGAGCTGCGCGCGATCGCGGGCCGGTACTTCGCCACGGAGCGCCGTGGCCACACACTTCAGCCGACGGCCCTGGTTCACGAGGCGTGGGTGCGGCTGGCTCCGCACGTCGGGGCGGCCTGGTCGGAGAATCGCCTGAAGGCGGCCGCGTCGACGGTGATGCGCCGGGTCCTTGTCGACCACGCCCGCCGGGTCCGCGCCGACAAGCGTGGCGGCGATGCCGCGCGGGTCCCGATGGCCGTGGCCGATGCGGGCATCACGGCGTCGCATGGCGTGATCGAGCTGGCCGCGCTCGACGACGCGCTCGATCGTCTCGCCTCGACGCACCCGCGTCAGGCGAGCGTCGTGCAGTTCAGGTTCTTCGGCGGGCTCGAGGAGGCCGCCATCGCCGAGGTGATCGGCGTGAGCCTCTCCACCGTCCAGGCGGACTGGCGCTTCGCCCGAGCGTGGATCCGGCAGGAGATGACGGACGGGCGCGGAGGGAACTGACGGATGGCGGCCCGACCGCACCCGCGTCTGGCGGAGGTCTTCGCGCTGCTGGTTCAGTCCGACGCCGAGGCCCGGGCGGCGATCATCGATCGCGAGTGCGCGGGCGACGCGGCGCTGCGCCGTCAGGTGGAGCGGCTGCTCGTCCACGATGCGGTCACCGAGGCCGCGACCGCGGGCGGGTTTCTCCTCGACGGCGCGCCGATCGCCTCCGCGGAGACGGTCGTCCAGGCCTTCGCCCGCGCGATGGACGAAGACGGCGTGGCCGCCGGTGGGCCGGACGAAGCGTCGTACGCCCCCGGCACCGTCGTCGAGCGATACACGATCATCAGGCCGGTGGGCGCCGGCGGGTTCGGGGTCGTCTATCTCGCCCGGCAGGCGCCGCCGGAGGAGCGACCGGTGGCGCTGAAGATCATGGAGTCTCTCCCCACCTCTCCTCGCGCGCTGCGCCGCTTCGAGGACGAGCGGCACACCCTTGCGCAGATGGACCATCCCAACGTCGCCAGGATCTACTCGGGAGGGATCACCGCGCGCGGGCATCCGTTCTTCGCGATGGCGTTCATCGCCGGCGCGGGACCGGACACGCCGGCACCGCGCATCACCGAGTACGCCGACGATCGCCGGCTCTCCGTTCGCGAGCGGGCGGAGCTCTTCATTCCGGTCTGCCTGGCCGTCCAGCACGCCCACCAGAAGAGCATCATCCACCGCGACCTCAAGCCGTCCAACATCCTCGTCGCGGAGGCGGACGGCCGCGCCATGCCCAGGATCATCGACTTCGGCATCGCCCGCCTCGTCGACACGGCGGGGACGGCGGGAACCGATGGACGGACCCTCCTGACCCTGCGCGAGGAGCTGCTCGGCACGCCCGCGTACATGAGCCCCGAACAGGCGGGTCGCGCGCCGGTCGAGACCCGCAGCGACGTGTATTCGCTCGGCGTCGTGCTCCACGAACTGCTGTGCGGGTCGGTGCCGTTTCCGTTCGACGAGAAGTCCGGGCCGATCGATGTGCACCTGCGCGCCGTCCGTGAGCAGGAACCCGCCCGACCGAGCACGGCGATGATGAGAACCGGCCACGCGGCGCGCGTCGCGCAGGCCCGTGGCACCGATCCGGCGAGGCTGGTTCGGCTCCTGCATGGCGACCTCGACACGATCGTCCTCAAGGCCCTGGAGAAGCAGCCGGCTCGTCGCTACCAGTCGGCCGAGGCGCTCGCCGAAGACCTGCGCCGTCACCTGGAGAGCCAGCCGATCCTCGCCCGGCCGCCCACGATCGGGTACGCGCTGGCGAAGTTCTCGCGCCGGTACCGATCGCTCGTCGCCGCGGCGGCCGCCGTCGCCGTCGCCCTCGTCGCTGCGACGGCGCTGAGCCTCTCGTTCGGTGTGCAGGCGCGCAACGCCGAGCGGCGCGCGCACGAGGCGACGGGCCGGGCGGAGGCCCGCGAAGCCACCGCCAACCTGCTCGCCGCGTGGCTGGCGCTGCAACGAGACAACGGCGCGACCGTTCGCAGCCGGCTCGATCTCGTCCCCCGATCGCTGCGAGGATGGGAGTGGGGACACATCGACTTCCGTTCCGACCGCAGCGTCCGAACGCTCCGGGGGCACGACTACCTCGTCTCGGCTCTGGCGGCGAGCCGGGACGGCACGCGCCTGGTCAGCGGCGATCGCAATGGCGCCGTTCTGGCATGGGACATCGCGACGGACTCGGGACAACCTCGGCGCCTGCGACCCGAGGCCACGGATCCGGCCCACGACGTCTGGTCCCTGGCGTGGAGCCCCGAAGGCGATTCGTTTGCGACGGGCTCCCTCGACGGCACCGCCTGCGCGTGGCCCTCCGATGGATCGAAGTCCCTTCGTGAGTTCCGGGACCAGGATGGCACCACGTACGGCCACGTCTACGCGGTGGCGTTCAGCCCGGACGGGACTGAGCGGCAGTTGGCCGTGGGCGGCGGCGTTCCCGGAGGAGGAAGCGCGTCGCCTGGTCGGGAATTCGGCTTCGTCGCGCTGCGCGACCTCGACACCGGAACGGAAACCTGGATCGACGACAGGACCCACACCCTTCCGGTGAATGACCTTGCCTTCAGTCGGGACGGGCGATGGATGGCGTCCGGCGCCGACGATGGCACGGTCTGCGTGTGGAGTCCGGCGGGTGACACGCCCACACTCCGAATCAGGTTGGAGACAGGGGGGGAAGTCAACGCGGTCGCCATCAACCCCGCCGGGAACCTCC
>JAGQOI010000340.1 GCA_020427625.1 Phycisphaerales bacterium
AGCGTCGCAATCGCGCGGCTCGGGTGCAGAAGTCACGTCAGGACGAGCTCGGTCTCGGCTGGGCGAACCATGACCATCACACGTACCGCTCCTCGCGGGCGGGCTTCCGTTCGCTCATCGAGGTGCTGGAGAAGCTCGGCTTCGTCTGCCGCGAGCGGTTCTACGCGGGCGCGGAGGCGGGCTGGGGCGCGCAGGTGCTCGAACAGCCGGAGTGCCGCTTCGTGATCTTCGCCGACGTCGACCTGAGCGAGGACGAGATCATCGGCGACTTCGCCCACACCGGCCTCGAACCCGCGTCGTCGCTCGGGACTGTCGGCCTGTGGATCGGCCTGCACGGCGAGTCGATGCTCCAGGCGGGCATGCACCACCTCGAATGCCAGTTCGACTTCGAGGGTCTGCGCGACCAGTTGCAGTCGGCGGGCGTGAACACGATGCAGCCGTTCACCGAACTCCCGTACCTCCGCCAGGCGTTCACCGAGGGCGAGCGTTGGGCGGTCGCCGAACCGCGACTGCGCCGTCTGCTCGATGCCGGACTCATCACGTCGATGCAGGCGAACCAGTTCCGCATGCAGGGCGCGCTCGGCTCCCATCTCGAGAACCTCGAACGACACGACGGCTACAAGGGCTTCAACCAGCACGGCGTGAGCGACATCATCGACCGCACCGACCCGCGCAAGCAGGTCGTCGAGGGTGAACTGCTCGGCGCCTGACGCGCCGGACGGCCGCGCTCAATCCGTCACCGGCTGCGCGAGCAGGACCGCGACCGTGCCGCCGTGAAAATGCCCGACCACGAGGTCCGGACGCCCGTCGCCGTTCATGTCCCCCACCGCGACCGCCGCGCTGCGACCGCCGCTCTCGACCGTGAACGCCCGCGCAAACGTCCCGTCGCCGCGCCCCGGATTGATCGACACCACCGACGCCATCGTCGTCGACGCGACGATGTCCGCGTGACCGTCACCCGTGACGTCCGTCACGACGCCGCCGACGCACGGCGCGGCGAGCGCGATGAGCGACGCGTCCGGCTCCACGAACCGACCGGTACCGTCGTTGAGCGCCACCACCGCCTGCGGCGACTCGTCGATGAACGCGACGGCGTCGAGATCGCCGTCGCCGTCGACGTCGGCCAGCGCGCACGCGAGCGGTCGTTCCGCGGCTCGCAGCGGCGTGTGCGTATCGAGCCGGAAGTTCGTCGAGGCGAACATGCCCGTCCCCGACCCGGCGAGCACCGTCAGCCCGTTGCCGCGCACGTCGGTGAGCACGACGTCGAGATGCCCGTCCCCGTCGATGTCGACGGGATTGAGCTGCATGTACGGGTGCCGGTGCGCGAAGTACGGCTGCGCATGGGCCGGCGTGAAGCCGCCGCGACCGTCGCCGAGCAGCACCGCGAGGGCATGGTCGTCGACGAGCGACGCGAGCACGTCGAGATGCCCGTCCGCGTTCACGTCGGCCAGCACGACCGAGTGCACGTGCGGACTCGATCCGTCGTGCATCGCGACCCGAACCGCCGGCCCGAACGTCCCGTCGCCCCGGCCGGCCATGA
>JAGQOI010000341.1 GCA_020427625.1 Phycisphaerales bacterium
AAAAATGGCGTGCCATTACCCGGTTGATTCATGGCGATAAATCCGAGGCGGCCACGAAAGGCGATAGCCGGAAACCCGGCCGTCCGGCGCGCCGCCGCCGCCCGCGCCGTCGGACTTCTACCGACTCACGCTGCGGAACGACGTGCGCATCCGCCAGGGCGACGAGCGCACGGGACGGCTCGTCACGGGCGACCAGCTCGACGTCGTGTTCTCGTTCGATCATCGCGGGCTCAACGACACCGTCGCCTTCGGTCCGTCGGGCGCGGCCGGACCCGTGCTCGCGAGCAGCGCCCGTCCGCTGCCGTGGCTGCTCGCCGACCTGGCGATGGCGACGACGCCGCCCGGCGGCGTGCCGTCGATCGCGCCGCCCGTCACCGCGTCCGACACGTACGTCACCTGCACGGGCACGCTCACGCTCGTCCCGCTCGAGGCCGCCGAGGCGCGTCCGGACTCCACGGAGGAGGCGCTCGCGACGCTCGTCGGCGCGCCGGTGCATCTGCATGACTTCGCGCAGGGCCTGGAAGGTCGCGGCGACACCATCCACTATCGATCCAGCGACGATCGCGTCGACCTCGTCGCCGGTCCGCAGCAGCCCGTGCTCGTCGTCGCGCCGGACTTCCGCGCCACGGCGCCCACGTTCTGGTCGAGCCGCGCCCGCGGCATCGGCGGCATGGGCGGTCCCGGCATCATCGTCGGCGTCGCGCCCGCGCCGGATCTGCCCGCCGGCCGCGCCGGCACGGATGCGATGATGCGCGCCTGGGCGCGCACCGTGACCGCGGGACAGGCCGCGCCCGACGCCGGCACGCCGATCGACCCGACCATCGACGAGACCCTTCGCATCACGTGGACGCAGGGGGTCGATCTCACGTTCGGGCCGAAGTCCGATCCGAAGGGTTCCGACCGGCTTCGCGAGGCGGTCTTCCGGGGCGACGTCGACGTGAGCAGTCCCGACTTCCACCTCGATGCCGCGACGATGACGGTCGGCTTCGCGCCGTCCGCGACCGACGACAACGCGATCGACCGCATCCTCGCCGAGGGCGACGTCGTCGCGACGAATCTCGGCGATGCGGGACGCATCGACTGCCGGACGCTCGAACTCCGGCTCGTCGACATCGACGGCACGCAGGCGCCGGACACGATGATCGCGATCGGCGGCGTCGTCGCGACCGACGCGACGCAAACGATGTGGACCGAGCACCTCACCGTCACGTTCGATCCCGCCCCGGCGGACGAGGACGCGACCCCCGCGCCCGATGCGCCGGGAACGCCCGGGCTTCGACGCGTGAACGCGCGGACGGTGCTCGCCGAAGGTGACGTGCAGGTGCTGCTGCCGAAGGGTGAACGGGTGTTCGCCGACCGGCTCGACGGCGACGTCGCCGGCGGACGCGCCGAACTCACGGGCGGCGAGGTCATCATCGTCCGCGACAACGTCCTCTTCGACAAGGGCACGAAGGTCATCCTCGTCGACAAGGCCATCGACGAGGTCCGCACGCAGACCGCGCACTGGGACGGGCCCGGCCAGTTCCGCGTCTTCACGAAGTCGATCCAGGCGCCGACCCGCGATCGCATCGAACGCCCGGCCGTCGAGGACGCCCTCCGCGACCTCGAGCCCGAAGCCCGCATCCGCTGGGACGAGTCGATGTTCTTCGACGGCGCGTACAACGGCGGCAACGGCTACGTCGACTTCCGCGGCAACGTCGACGGACGCTCCGACCCCTCCCCCCTCGAACACCGCACGCTCAAGGCGAAGACCCTCACGCTCGAACTCGAACGCGTCGCCGAAC
>JAGQOI010000342.1 GCA_020427625.1 Phycisphaerales bacterium
CCGTCGAGGCCTGGCCGCTGCCGCGCGTGCTGGTCTGGAGCGGCACGCTCGGCGCCGACCTCTTCGAGCCGCACCCGATGACCTGGCTCGCGCCCGGGCACGCCGCCCTGCGGACCTGGTGCGACGCGCGACGCCCGGGCCTGGAGGCCGGCGGCGCCCGCGTGCTCTTCCTGCCGCACGCCCGGCACGTCCTCAACGACGCCCAATCGACGCTCTCGTTCCTGCTCGATCGCGCCGGCCAGCCGTTCGACGTCGTCCTCTCGACGGACGCGCTGCTCGAACCGTCGATGCTCGACGACGTCGAGGATCACGTCGAACGGATGCACGCGGCTCTCGGGGACCGGAGCGTCGCGATCCTCGGCGGTCCGCTGCCGGGCGCGGCGGGCTGATGCCGCCCGGCGTCGGGCCCTTGTCGGCGGCGGTCAAATCGCGTTCAATACCGGCATGCCGCCCACGCTCGATCATCCGACGCTCCCGATCATCAAGGCCGCGTTCCCGAACGTCTCGCTGCAGGCGACGGAGTTTCGCGGACAGACGACGCTCATCGTGCCGCCGGATCGCGCGCACGAGATCCTGCGGTATCTGCACGACGATCCGCCGTGCGACTACGACTTCCTCGCGGACGTGATCGGCGTCGACTACCTCGGCTACCCGTCGGCGACGCCGGGTCGGTTCGCGGTCGTCTACGTGCTCGCGAGCGGCGCGCACGAGCGTCGGCTCACGGTGAAGACCTACGTCGACCCGAGCCTCGACACGTCCGGCATCGTGCCGGATCCCGCGCTGGAGGTCGATTCGGTGACCGACATCTGGCCGGGCGCCGAGTGGCCGGAGCGCGAGGTGTACGACATGTTCGGCATCCGCTTCCGCAACCACCCGGACCTTCGTCGCATCCTGATGTGGAAGGACTACCCGGGACACCCGCTGCGGAAGGACTACCCGCTCCGCGGGCGCGGCGAGCGCGAGACCTATCACGTCATGGGACGCGACGCGAGCTGATCGAGTTCGCGCGACCGGCCGGATTCGGCCGTCAGCGCCCGGTGCTGCCGGCGCCGCCGGTGATGCGCACGGTGTCGGTGTTCATCTCCCACACGGCGGAGACGGCGCTCTGCGGCGCGGCCTCGCCGCGGGTGTGGATGAGGGCGGGACGCCCGGGCCGGCCGTGGATCTCGGCGATCGCGGCGACGACGTCGTAGGCGAAGCGATCACAGTCGACGTCACGGGTGGGCGTGCGGAAGAACACGTCGCCGGTCGCGGCGATCGTGCGCAGGTCGGCCGCGCCCCCGAGTCCGACGGCGTCGTCGCCGCCATCGACCGGCGCCTGTTCGAAGGTCGTGTCGAGTTGGCGGGTGACGAGCGTCGACACCTCGCCGGACGGCGCCTGGTGGATCATCTCAAGGTCGCCGGCCATGGTCGCGCGATAGAGGTTCGATCCCTGCGGGATGATGTGCATCTTCTGCGTCCACGTGAACCGGGTCGCGCCCCGACTGCCGAGGGCGGAGCCGAGCACCGGCGCCCCGCCGCCCGCGTCCGCCGGCCCGCCCGGACGCGTGTCCTCGACGACGAGCTTGCCGTGACCGATCACGGCCGATTCGCGCGTGAGGCGGTCGTGCTCGACGTGATCGCCGCTCACCGAGAAGACCTGGTAGCCGTCCTCACGACGCTCGGTGAGCTGCTGAAAGCTGTACAGCGCGGCATCGCCGCGGGCGATCATCTTGCGAATCGTCCGACCCGACCCGCCGAACGGATCGCCCGACGCATCCGGCGCCGGATCCGACG
>JAGQOI010000343.1 GCA_020427625.1 Phycisphaerales bacterium
AGGGAGAGACGGCCGCGCTCGGCGACCGGACCGATCCACTTGCCCGACGCGCCGCCGACGGACGTCCGATCGGTGCAGAGTTCGACGATGAGGTGCTGCGGCAGCGACCGCTCGTGGGACGCATCGGCCGCCTCGATCGCGGCGACGACGTCGGCGGAGGTCGCCTCCTCCGGCAGCGCCGCGAGACGATCGAGCAGGGCGCGCTGACGGTCCGTGTCGTACGTGGCCCGGACGAGCGAACGGCGCACGCCATGGTCGATCTGCACGTTGGCGTCGCGGGCGATCGGATCGTGCTGCGGCACGTGCGGCTGGTAGACCATGAGTCCCCCCACCGTCGCCAGTCGCGATCGCGCCGAGAGTTCCTCGATGAGGCCGCGACTCAGCACGCAGCCGCACAGACCGGGCGGCGACTGCGTGAACACCAGGCCCTGTCGGTCCGGCTGCTCGCGGAATCGACGCACCACGGCGTCGCACCCCTCCGCGGAGACGACGTCGACGAGCGGCCAGTCGGGCCCGACGAGCAGCGCGCCGTCGAGTTCGAGGCGCTTCAGCACGCGGCCGGTCGCGATCGGCGCGAAGACCTCGTCGTAGATGCTCATGCCGCCGATCCCGCCCCGCCAGCACGTGTCCGCCCAGCGCCGCGCCGCCGCGATCACCGGTGCCCCCCCGTCGAACGGCGAACGCCCGCACCGTTCGATCTCCAGCGGCAGGCCGATGCGGGCCTGGTCGACGATCGGGCCGAGGTCGAGGGCGTCCGGGACGAGCAGGATGATCCGGTCGAGCGTCGCCGAGCGTCCGAGTCGTTCGAGCGTCGCCTGAAGCACCGGGCGGCCGCGGAACGGCACATCGAGACGACGCCGCACGCCCAGCCCGTTGCGCTCCGGATCCACGGGCACGACGGCGGCGACGCGCGTCGCGGTGCGCCGGCCGGACGATGCCGGCGTCGGCGCCGCCGGGCGCAGGACGCGGGCGCCGGTCAGCACGCGATCGGCGTCGACGAGTTGCCGCTCGAGTTCGGACGCGGCGTCGACGAGCCAGTCCGTGTTCTCGACGTCACGTTCGAGCTGCGCCCGCTGGCGTTCCAGGTCCGTCCCGCCGGCCATCTGGATGCGACGATCGGCGCGCATCCGCTTGAACGCGCCCATCTGGTTCACGTGATTGAGGATCCGGAACGTCGGCGCGAGGCGGTCGGCCGCGGCCTGGCAGCTCGCGAGTCGGCGGAACAGCGACGACATCCGACCCGCGTCCGCCTGGTGCCGGATCATGTCGCGCAGGACCTGTCGCGTGCGGTTCGCATTCTCGCGCAGCGCCTCGACGTCGTGGCGCACGTCGATCAGGCGCCGTCGCGCGGCCTTGAGGCGGGCGTCGTCGAGCGTCGGCGCGGCCGGCGGAAGTTCGGGCACGGGTCGGGTCGCGTAGCGTTCGAGGACTTCGGCGAGCGGCATGATCGTCGCGTGCTGCTTGCGCACGCCGCCCTCGGACGCGTCGATGATCTCGATGCCTTCGTCGCGGTACTTCGCGAAGTCGCGCTCGAACTGCTGGAGGTAGGTGACCATCTGGAGGTCGGTGTAGATCGATCGTCCGTGCAGGTCGACGGTCTTGCGGAGGTGCAGGCGATGGCGCACGATGCGCTGCCACTCCATCATCTCGATGGTGTTGAACGGATTGAGTTCCGGCGCCCAGACCTCGTGGATGGCGGTGCCGGGCGCGTAGTACAGTCCGTCGGTGAAGCCGAGGTCCTGGCCGATCATCGCGATGGGCGAGCAGCCGAGGTGACGGGCGAGGTAGACCGCGAGGTGGGCGACGGTGGCGCCGGCGCCGATCCGTCCCATGTCGCGGGCGAGCGGCCCGAGCACCTCGTCGAGAATGCCGGACCCGGCGCAGCGGGTGGCGCCGGGAAAGAGATCCATCACGATCGGATGGGCCTTCGCCTCGGCGACGAGGGTCACGCCTTCGACGTCGGACGCGGCCAGGCCCTCGAAGAAGCGCCCGGAGATCTCGTGATAGTCCAGCGAGGTCACGAAGTGCGGACGGATCCCGGCGGCGAGGAGCGGCTTGAGCGTCGTCTGCACGGCGATGATGATGCAGCGCTCGCGCACGCCCGGCGCGGCGAGGAGGTGCAGGTTCCGGCGCAGACTCGGGCCCGCGGACACGACGACGGCCGGCACGCCCGGCGCGACGTCGCGGAGGTCCTCGATGCCGTCGCCGCCGACGTAGTGGTCGATGTTGAGCAGCAGGTTGTGGACGGTGTCGACGGACCGGATGAGGGTCGTCATGAGCGTGGTCTTGGACGCCGCGACGAACTCGCGCAGGAGGGCCGAGAAGCGCGTCGATGCGTCGCCGAGACGTTCGCGACTCGGCGGATGTTCGAGGAAGGCGAGACCCTGGGCGATGAGCGTCTCGGCGCCGACCATCTTTCCGGCGACGGCGGCCCGATCCGCGGCATCGGTGACGACGACGACCATGGCGTCGCGCAGCCACCGACTGTGGTCGATGCGCTCCAGCACGGTCCGCAGCAGCGCGACGTCGGGTTCGAAGACGATGATGACGCCCGCGCGACCGAGACGCGCCGCCAGCGCCTCGACGTGATAGCCGAGTCCGAACCCGAACACCACGACCACCGCGTGATCGACGAGGTCGACGGTGGACGCGAGGCGTTCCGCCTCGGCGCGGGGCCGGTGCCGGCTGCACAGGGGTCGTCCGCGGTAGGTCGCAGCCTCGACGCCGTCGGCCGACGGCGCAAAATCCACCGCCGCCGGCGTCGTCGCCTGCAATGCGGCGCCGACGTCGGCGTTCAACGGACCCAGCGCGTCGACATTCGACTGGAGCGCTGATCGTGTGGGGACGGCGGTCTGCATCGTCCGTTTCCTGCACCCGGAGTCGGGCGCGGTTCGTAGGGACTATCGGAAC
>JAGQOI010000344.1 GCA_020427625.1 Phycisphaerales bacterium
CTTCGTCGCCGGCGCGCCGCTCGACGACCCGCGCGTCGTCGTCGTCTGCGTGATCGAGGATCCGGAGCCGGCGCTCGGCTACTACGGCGGCGCCGTCGCGGGACCGATCGTGCGGGACGTCATCGACGAGACGCTGACCTACCTCGGCGTCGCGCCCGACGTGCGACCGGAGGACGGGCTCGCGGGAGCCGTCGCCCTCGGCGATCACTGAGTCGGCGGCACCTCGAACCAGGTCGGCGACAGCGTGAGCAGCACGACGACGTACGCGATGTAGCCGCCGACGAGCAGCAGGCCTTCGCCTCGCGACAGGCGGCCACGCGTCCACAGCAGCGGGACGAGGATGACGCTTGCGCCGAGCATCACCGGCGCATCGAGCCAGAGGACCTGCGCGGAGACGGCCTGCGGCTCGATCATCGCCGCGACGCCCAGGATGCCCAGTGCATTGAAGATGTTCGAGCCGATCACGTTGCCGATCGCGATGTCCGGACTCCCGCGCACGGCGGCGACGACGGACGTCACGAGTTCCGGCATCGAGGTGCCGGCGGCGACGATCGTCAGGCCGATGACGAGGTCCGACACCCCGAGCGAGCGGGCGAGAACCGTCGCCGAATTCACGAAGAAGTGCGAGCCGACGACGAGCAGGGCGAGCCCGACGATGACGAGCACGATGTTGAACCACGGGCGTCCGGGAAGGCGATCCTCGCCGGGACGGGCGAGTGTCCGATCGAGTTCCGCCGCGGCGGTCGCGGCATCGATCGCCGACAGGCGTCGGGCGCGACGCACGGTCATCGCCAGGTAGCCCGCGAGCGCGAGCACGAGCAGGGCGCCGAGCCAGCGCGGGATGAACCCCTCCAGCGGGAGGGCGAGCCAGGGAATGAAGGCGACGAGCACGACGACGATGAGATCGCGGCCGACGAGACCGATCCGCATCGCGATCGGGCGCGCCAGCGCCGTCATGCCGAGGATCACCGCGATGTTGAAGATGTTCGACCCGACGACGTTGCCGATCGAGAGGTCCGTGTTGCCCGCCAGGCTCGCGGTGATGCTCGCGCCCAGTTCCGGCGTCGACGTGCCGAAGCCGACGACGGTGATGCCGACGGCCAGGGCGGAGATGCCCATGCGCAGCGCCAGCGCGGCCGCGCCGCGCACGAGCAGTTCTGCGCCCGCGGTCAGGACCACCACCGATCCGACGACCAGCAGCAGGGCAGGGATGTTCACGGAGGCAAGCCTTCCCGGTCGACCGACGACGGCGTCGCGTGGCGGCGGACCGGCGGAATGGGAGGGGGGGGAGGCGAGGTCGTCAGCGCGTCGTCGACGGGATGAGCCGTCGCGCGATGATCGTCACGGCCGATACCTTCGTCGCGACGTGATGCGGCGGTCGCAGTCGGATGAGTGGCCGCGTCGCCGAGGCGCGCCCGCCGTCCACCACGATGACGACGGTGCGTCGTCGCGCCGGCGTCGGACCGGGTCCGGACGGCGTGATCGCGGGACGTTCGAGCAGGGTGGCGGGCATGGTGGGGGATCTCACGTGACTGACGGATCTGTTCGAGTCTGACGCTCCGACGGTTGCGGAGATCGCGGAAAATACCAAAAACCCGTCGCGTGTACAGGGCTTGGCGGTCGGGCGGCATCTTTGCGACGAATCGTGCGATACACTTCGCGCATGGCTCGACCCCGTCCCTGCCCGTCTCCCTGCAACGTCCTGCTCATCGGCGGCGGGGGGCGCGAACACGCCCTCGCCTGGAAACTGCGCCAGTCGCCTCGACTCGGGACGCTCTGGCTGACCGACCCCGACAACGCCGCCCTGGCCCGTCTGGGGACGCCGTGTCCGCAGAAGATGGACTTCACCGACCGCTTCCACATGAAGCGGTGGTGCGAGAAGAACGACATCCATCTCGTCGTGGTGGGTCCCGAGGCGTTGCTCGCGAAGGGGATCGTCGATCTCCTCCAGTCCGACACGCGGATGGTGTTCGGACCGTCGCAGGACGCGGCGCGACTGGAGTCCGATAAGGCGTTTGCCAAGCAGATCATGCGTCAGGCTGCGGTGCCGTCGCCGGAGGGTCGCGTGTTCGATCGGGCGGAGTCGGCGCAGGTCTATCTCGAGTCGCGCGACGAGCCGCTCGTCGTGAAGGCGACCGGGCTCGCCGCGGGCAAGGGGGTCGTGGTGTGCGACACCGCGGCCGAGGCGATGGTCGCGGTCGACCGGATCATGGTGCAGCGGGAGTTCGGCGACGCCGGCGACCGCATCATCATCGAGCAGCGGGTGACGGGTCAGGAGTTGTCGGTGCTCGCGCTCGTCGACGGTCGCAACGTCTGGATCCTCGACCCGTGCCAGGACCACAAGCAGATCGGCGAAGGCGACACGGGTCCGAACACGGGTGGGATGGGCGCGTACTGCCCGACGCCGCTCGTCGACGACGCGACGATGGCGATCATCGAGCGGGAGATCCTCATTCCGACGATCGACGCATTGCGTCGGCAGGGCATCGAGTACAAGGGCGTGTTGTACGCGGGCCTCATGCTGACGCTGGGCGGGCCGAAGGTGCTGGAGTTCAACTGTCGCTTCGGCGACCCCGAGACGCAGCCGCTCATGGCGCGTCTGAAGAGCGACCTCATCGAGGTGCTGTGGGCGACGTGCACGGGCACGATCGGCGAGTTCGAGATCGAGTTCGACGAACGCACGGCGTGCTGCGTCGTGATGACCGCGGCCGGGTATCCGGGTCCGTATGCGAAGGGCGATCCGATCACCGGCATCGAGGATGCCGAGGCGTTGTCGGACGAGTCGAAGCAGGTGATCGTGTTCCACGCCGGGACGAAGGCGGGCACGGACGGGGGAATCGTCACGAACGGCGGCCGCGTGCTGGGCGTGACGGCGCTCGCGGCGGACCTCCAGGCGGCCCGGGACCTTGCGAACGCGGCGTGCGACCGGATCCACTTCCCGGGCGCGTATTTCCGCCGCGACATCGGCGACCGCGTCCTCCAGCCCACCGACCGCTGATTCCCGACTTCCAAGTCCGATTTGGGACAGTTCCCGGAACTGTCCCAAATGTGGATAACTCGAGTTGGGACAGTTCCCGGAACTGTCCCAAACTCCGTCAGGGCGGCCGCAGCGCCTTCAATCGTGACACGACGTCGATCACCAGCGGCACGGCGCCGTCGATGTCCGCATGCGTCGTCTCACGCGACAGACTGAACCGGATCGAGCCGTGCGCAACCCGCGGATCGATCCCCATCGCCAAGAGCACCGGAGACGGATCGAGCGAGCCCGAACTGCACGCGGCACCCGCCGACGCCGAGACCCCGCGCTCCGACAGACTCAACAGGATCGCCTCCGCCTCCAGGCGCGGGAAGCCGAGATTCGTCGTGTTCCACAACCGCTCCGCGTCGCCGCCATTCACGCTCGTGTCCGGCAACGCCTCGACGATCCGTCGCTCGAACTCGTCGCGCAACGGGCCGACGCGATCGACGTCCGACGTCGCCAGCCACGCCTTCGCTTCCGTCGCCGCGACGCCGAACCCGACGATGCCCGGCGCGTTCTCCGTCCCGCCGCGACGCTCGCGCTCCTGCGGCCCGCCGGTGATCAGCGGCTCCACCCGCACGCCCCTTCGCAGGTACAACGCGCCGACCCCCTTCGGACCGTGCAGCTTGTGCGCCGAGATGCTCATGAGATCGATCGGCAGGTCCCGCACCGTGACGGGACGCTTGCCGACGCACTGGACGGCGTCGACGTGAAATCGCACGCCCCGGGCGTGGCACGCCGCACCGATGCGCTCGATCGGCTGCACGACCCCCGTCTCGTTGTTCGCCCACAGCAGCGTGACGAGCGCGATCTCCTCCGCGTGCGCATCGAGCACGTCGTCGAGTTCGTCGAGATCGAGGCGCCCGGCGAGGTCGGCGCCGATCCAGTGGACCTTGATCTCGCCGCGCTCGACGAGCCGATCGAGCGTCCCCCGCACGGCGCTGTGTTCGAGTCGGCTCGAGACGACGAGACGACGTTCCGGCGCGACCGTGAGCGAGCCGCGGATCGCGAGGTTGATCGCCTCCGTGCCGCCGGAGGTGAACACGAGTTCGCGGTCGCGGCAGCCGACGAGGTCGCCGACCGCCTCGCGGGCGAGATCGATGCGATGGCGCACGTTCTGTCCGGCGCGATGGACGCTGGACGGGTTCGCCCAGTCGTCGCGCAGCATCGTCGCCATGGC